>DAOQGS010000325.1:0-4661 GCA_035338675.1 Cellvibrionaceae bacterium | reverse complement strand
TGCCTGCCATATCAAAACGCACATTGAGCTGCTGCAACACATGGCTAATTAAACGCTGATTTTCCAGGTTATCTTCGGCCACCAATATTTTGCCGTGCAACTGCGGTAATTGTTGCGCTTCGTGCTGGCGGCTCTGCTCCTCCCAGAGGCGGGCAAAGCTTGCTTCGTCGGCAATAAATTCATCCCCCACCGGGCACTGGATACGTACCGTAAACGTACTGCCCTCGCCTACTTTAGAATGCAAACTGATGTCGCCCCCTAATAATTGGGCGATATTTTTTGACACAAATAAACCGAGCCCAGTACCGCCATACAGCCGCGTGGTAGAGCTATCCGCCTGAGTAAAAGCCGAAAATAATTGTTTGGCTTGCTGCTCATCAATACCTATACCCGTATCGCGCACTTCAAAGACCAGCTGCGAATCCACTCGCGCCACCGACAAGCGCACCGATCCCTCCTGGGTAAATTTAACGGCATTATTGAGCAAATTAAGCAGAATTTGTTTTAGGCGGGTGGCATCGGTGTGAACAATTTTAGGGATGGGATAATTCAGCTCAAGATGGAACACCAAGCCCTTTTCCAAGGCGCGCAAGCGCATGAGGGCGTCCAAAGGGTAGAGTGTCTCCACCAGAGAACAGGGCAGTGTTTCAATGGACATTTTGCCCGCTTCAATTTTGGCAATGTCCAAAATATCGTTGATCATGGCCAGCAGGTGTTGGCCGCTTTGCAGGATAATCTGGGTGAATTTATCGCGATCTTTAACCGAGAGGTTTTTGTCGGTAAGCAAATCGGCATAACCGAGCACCGCCGTTAGAGGCGTGCGAATTTCGTGGCTCATATTAGCCAGGAAACGCCCCTTAGCTTCTTCCGATTGCTCGGCGCGCACCCGCGCATCGTTGGCGGCGGCGGAGGCCGCTTTGAGCTCACGAATTAAATACAGGTTGCGCACGGCGCTGGCGGCATGCATTAAGAATTGGCTGATGCGGGCAAAGTCCTTCTCTTCTAAATCAAACGGCACCTCGTAATTTAAAAAGGCCGCACCTGCGATCACTTCGTTATTAAAACAAACGGGCACATAGAGTAAGGACTTGGCCGATTTGATGGCGTACAGGTGCTGATCAATGGGCGCTGAGGTGGCCGCAGCCGCCGGCGACATGCGGGGCAGATAAACAATTTTATTGCGGGTAAGGCCGCGCACAAAAATACTGTCGGCGTCTTTTTCTAAATCAAACTGCATGCGCATAAATTGCGTGCGCTCCAAGTCCGTCACTGAATCGCCGTAAATCCCGGTGATCTCAAAAGCGGTTTTATCTTCGCTGTAGGGCAGCATATAAAGGGTTTCAAACGGGTAATAGCGCTGCACCGCTTCCATGATGGTTTGCAAAATCACATCCATATCCAAAGAGCCATTTACTGTGGCCACCAAGCGATGGGTGAGCACTAATTCTTCCTGCTGCTCCAGCGCTTGCTTGCGGGCGGTGCGCAATTTGGAATTAGTGGCGTACACCAAGCTGCCGAGATTGAGTAGATACAGAGTAAACCCTGTAGCGACTATGGCGAGCGTAAGCAGGGGTATTTGCGGCAAAAACCGCCAGCCCGTGCCCAGTCCCCCCAGGGCCAAGCCCAAGCCGTGAAACAACAACGCCTTGATCAGCATTGGCCGCCCGCCTACCGATAGATAGGTGACGCCCATGGCGGCGGTGAAGAAAGCGACCAAATAAGGATTAAAGCCCCAAAGGGCTAAATGAACGCCGTAGGCAGCGGCATCGAGCAGCAGCAAGCGATGCTCGGCGGCGTTATTGGGAATCCAGAAATAGACTAAATGGGGGTATACCAAACCCTGTAGGGCGATCAACAGCCAAAAGCCGAAAGAAAATTGCCCCCAACTTAAACTCAGGTGCAACAAAAATATCAGGCCGTAGGTAGTAACCCTCAGCAGGTAGTTTTGTTTGACGCTGACAGGCACCTCGCCGGATCGCAACCCCATGTGATCTATCTTCCTAATAACAGGTATTCAAGAAGTATAGTGGATTAACCCCAAGGGGCGATTGCCGTGTACATAAATGGGCCATGGGAGTACTGCTGATGGATCAAAGGCGGGGCCGCCATTGTGCCACAGCGCCCCCTGGGCAGTTGTGCCGGTGCGCGTATTTATAAAAATTAATGCAATTGAGTGGGCAGATGCCCGCCGACGGTAAGAGGCAGTTTGGAGTCGTAACGAATGATCAATGCAACAGCGGGTTGCGAATTAGGGATACAACGGCGATGCCCCTCGGTTAGGTTTTTGACCTGGTTTTCATAGTGCCTTGCTGTTTACCCGACCCCTTCCAGCCTCCCCCTTGGAAAGGGGGAGGAGCAAAAAACCGCACAACAAAGGCGTTTTGCTCCCTCCCCTTTCTGACGGGGAGGTTTTAGGGATAAGTACACATTCAAATAAACGACGGCACAAAACTCTTAACTAAATGACGTTACCATCCACAGGATCGTCGATTTCATTCCCGACGAAATTCTACCTACCCCGTCCATTGGGTCGTCTCACATTTCTGCAATCACACACTTATATGGACGTATTTGCTCTGTAAGCTCAGCACCGTATGCCTAACAGACTGCCAAGAACGCGCCCGCGTGCAGGTGCTGATTAATGATGACGCAGCCCAGTGCATTTATTATCAGCAATAATTAACCCAGCGCCACCCACCCCCAACAATACCAAAGTGGCAATTAATGTAACGGTAACAACAACAGCTGGCAGATACATAAACACCTCGACTTATCTCAATGGAACATAATTTCTTGCTATGAATTAAGTTTGGCGCATGGCGAAAAATAGCTTTTGATGCCGATCAAGCGATTTCCCGCCAAGTTTGATGTGGCGCAAATAAAGCTGCCGATGGCAGTTAGTAAAAGCTAATACGGCAGAGTGTATGGGCCAGGCAGACGGCGGGGATGTGTTGCGTAGGCTGCACACAAATAGCGATATTAAAACCAGATACGCTTAACGAGCCGCCAAATTGACAGGATTTATAACCGGCTACTATAGTGGCCGCCACCACAACCAACGCGGGCACCACCATGAAAACATTACTCTTAGCTCCTTTTTTATTATCGCTGCTTGCCCATGCAAGCTTTGCCGCCGAAGCCAGCTGCGAAGCAAAAGCCGCCGAGAAAAAACTCTCCGGCGCAGCGCAAACTAGTTTTATTAAAAAATGTGAAAAAGACGCCAAAGCCAGCACAGCCAAGGTGGAGTGTGAGGCTAAAGCTGTAGAGAAAAAATTGTTTGGCGCAGCGAAAAATAGCTTCACTAAAAAATGTATTGCTGATGCTGGGCAATAAAATCAGGATTTACGGGCGCAACTTTACGGCAAGGATGCGCCACCGCATGCGTTTAGTTGGGTGAGCGTGCGTAAAAACGCAGCCGGATGTTCCAAAGCGGTTAATTCCTGCTGAGTGGGCAAACAGTCGTTGTCCACAAATTGCAGCAGTTCGGGCGCCGGATCGCACATTAAAATATCCAGCGCAAAACGATTTAAACCGTATAAACCCCGGTGGATCATGGCGGCGGAAAATACGCACAAATCCCCGGCCTTAAGTGCTATGGCCGCGCCGGAACTTAAAGAATCATGGCGCTGGCGGTGATTGCGCTCCAAGCGCACGTCTAATTCCTCGGCTGTGTCCCAACGCTTGTGGCTTCCAGGCACCAGTTCAATACCCCGCTCATCCACCAGTGGAATACGAAAATGTACCACCTGGGGTCCACGCAAAGATTCCTGTTGTTCCCTCAGATTTAAATGATATTGGCTGTCCCGGTGCCAATAATTATTTTGCGCAGTATTGTGGGGGTCGAAAAATAATTGTGTATTCATAAAACAGGCGCTGTCGCCCACTACCTTTTCAACCTCAACCATAAATCTGTGCGATGCCAAAAAGGTAAAAAGCTCCTGCCGAGCGGGATTTTGTCGAAACCGCGTGCTGGTTATATAGGCTGAATTAACGGCGCCGCGCGCGTACACATCGGCGTGTTCAGCAAGCCAAGTACTGTGAAATTGCCGCAGCGGTTTATTTAATGCCGCAACTTGATCAGGCGTTAAAAAATTGCGCACCACCGTGTAACCCTTGTGCACAAATTCGTCCCGCATCAAGAATGCTCCAATAAATGCGCATGAGCCGAAAAATTCCAGCTGAGTTTAACGCCCTGTTGTACGCTAAAACCCCGCTCCAGCCACAAATCCCCCACCGCCACTAATTGCTCGCCCTGATACACCAAGGGCAATTGATTGCGCAGCCACGGCTCAACACCTGCCTCTTGTAGGAGTTTTTTCAGGGTTTGGGAATGGGCGCGCTGCTCGGGGTGGCTGCGCTCGCCGCCCTGGCGCAGGCGCAGGGTGTATGCACCGGGGGCAAGGCCCAGCTCGTAAGGCTGCGCGCTTAAATAACTGCCGTTGGGCATTAGCGCGGGTGTTTGGGTATGCCAGCGCCCCTGCCAATCAGGCGCTAAGGGGTTGAGTTGCGGCATTACATAAAGCCGCCCGGTAAAGCGGCGCAATTGCCACTGCCCCCAGTTTACGCAGGCCTCGCTGTCCAAGCGGCTATTCATTAACAGTTCCATCTGCCCCAGCACCGCCTGGCTGGGCGGCAGTAGGTGCAATTGGCTAAACCACAGG
>DAOQGS010000324.1:0-4671 GCA_035338675.1 Cellvibrionaceae bacterium | reverse complement strand
GCAGTTTTTGCAGCAGTTAAATGGCGAGGCCATCAGTTATCTGCATATCGCCGGGCACTGGCTGGAAGAGGACCACTGGCGCATCGACACCCACGCCGAGCGCGTGGATGAGCCGGTGTGGGCTTTGCTCGCTGACGTCTACGCACGCTTCGGCGTTAAACCCACCCTTTTGGAGCGGGACGATAACTTCCCGGCCATCAGTGAACTCACTGCCGAAGTTGGCCGCATCAAACAGGCGCAGCGCGGCTGCGGTACCGAGCCTTTGCAAACCCCCGGCGCAGGAGGGCAGCCCCATGAGTGAGACCGCCAGCGAAGTGCCCGAACCCTCCGCTCCACCAGCATTAACCGCCCAGCAGCGCGATTTTTTAAACTACCTGCGCAACCCGGCCAGCCCGCCACCTGCGGGCGCCAACCCGCGGGCTATGGCAATCTACGCCGAGTTGGTGTACCGCAACCTGGCCGGGTTTATCAATCAGTTCTTCCCCGTCTGCAGCCAAGTTTGTGAGCACACCTGCGAAGAAGGCGCCTGGCAGGCGCTAATTCGCGCTTTTATCGCCCAGCACCCCAGCCAAACCCCGTACTTTTTAGCCATTGCCGAAGAATTCCTGCAGTTTTTACTCAGTAAACCGGCCGCCCTAGAAGCCTTGCCCGCCTATATCACGGAGCTTGCCCACTACGAGTGGGTAGAGCTGGCCCTGGATATAGCTGATATTCCCCAGCCGGTGCCCGCCACCCCAACCCAGAACCCTTGGGATCAGCACTGGCAACTCTCCCCCCTGGCCTGGTGTTTAGCCTATCAATACCCGGTGCATCTAATCGGCCCCGGCAACCCCAACCCAGCCCCCCAACCCAGCGCCTATGTGGTGTACCGCAATGCCCAGTTGGAGGTGAAATTTATCGCCCTCACACTGGTAAGCGCCCAATGGCTGCAAACCATCACCCCACCAACCACCCCGCGCCAAGCCCTCAGCGGCTTAATCAAAGGCGAAATATCCGCAGGCCTTAAACAACAAACTGATAGCTTATTGCGCGACTGGATTGAATTAGGCGTATTAATTCCCGTTTAATGTTTAGGTGCAGCTATTGCGTGGGCGCGGATTAAAATTTTAGGTAATTTGTTATTGCGGCGAACCTGCTTAAAAAAGGCAGTGGTGTATTAATTAGCTAAATTTATATTCCTTGGCTTTGAGACTTTTCAGCTAAATCCTCTGAGCATCATGCGGCGATGGCGCCCTCAGGCATGCCGTTGATTTTCCATCGCGATCAACACCCCAAGAGCGAAACCCTGCGGTATCTATATGAATCCGCCCAGTGGAATAACGGCTGAGGCCCATGTTCCAATTTTTGCCCTCGGCGCGCCAAAACGCGCACAGCTTTTGCGTGAGATCGGCGTCGTTCACAGGCGTGAAATCCAGGGCAAAACTGCGCATATGCGCGCTGCGGGCGGCGCCGCCAGCACAGCTGTTTAATCTGGAATTGCGATACCCCGAGTGCACTTCAATTTCACCCATAATTCCCGCAACCCGCAGCGCACCCACCAGTCGCAACACCATAACCAGCGAATCCCACTGCTGTGGCGGCGGCACTGCGTAGGCCTCTTCAGAGCAGTTCGACCAATCGGAGGCCGAACGCAATAATTGCTGTAGCGGCAGCACGTGGGTAATGTCCTGCTCTATTAGGTGTTGTTCGAGCAGGGCAACTTCTTGCGCATGGTGGCTGCGCCATTCATTAAACGACGGCAATGGCGGCCGTTGTGTGCATGACGCAAGCACAATGGCAATTACCGCTAATAAATAGCGCCGTGCATGGCGTTGGATCATTAGCATACTGATTGCGCTTTTATGGCTGGCCGCGCAGGCTTAGGGTTCGTGTGCATATTTCTTGCGGTAGTCCTGCGGTGTAATACCGGTTATGCGTTTAAACGTATCGCGAAAGGTTTTGATATCGTTGTAGCCTAAAGTGTAAATAATATCGCTAATACTCGCTCTGCCGGTTTCTAAGGATTTTTTTGCCGCTTCTATTTTTACTCTTTGAATGTATTCTGCTGGGGTGAGGTTAACGGCCTGTTTAAAGCGCCGAATAAAATTGCGCTTGCTCATATTCACCTGCTCGGCAATGGCATCAATAGTTAAAGGCTTTTGCCAGTTACTTTGAATATAATCCTGGGCGCTGCGAATGGGTTGGTCATTGTGCCGAGTAAGGCCATTAAACATAGCAAAATGGGCCTGACTGACATGGTCCCGCTGGATGGAAAAATGTTTGGCCACCAAGATGCCAAGCGTATGGCCGCAAAATTTTTCAATTAAATACACAATTAAATTCAAAGATGAAAATGCCCCGCCGCCCGTATATACACCATTTTGATCGGTTATTACCGCGTCGGGTTGTAATTGAATCGCCGGATAGCGCTGCTGTAAATCCTCTGCTACTGCCCAGTGGGATGTGCAGGGCTTGCCATCTAATAAACCCGCCGCCGCCAAAAAATAACTGCCTTTACACAGGCTCGCAATTTCACTGCCGTGTTGGTATTGCTGTTTTAGCCAATGAATGAGCGCCGTATTGTCGGCGCACACCTCGTCCCAGTTGCCTAAAAACGCTGGAATAATAATTAAACACTGATCGTGCCCTAAGGGTGCAGGTGGAAAGTCGCTCAACTGGGTGTGTTGTACAAAGGCTAGGTTATCTGCAAGCGCGGCCGCGTGATTCAGCGTGAGTAGATGAACATCAAACGCCGCCGGTTGGCCCTGTGCTACCAAAATAGAATTGGTGCGGGTAAATACGTCTAATGGGGCAATGGCCGAGGATAAAACTGCTTCGGCAAAAAATACTACGATGATTTTGCGGGCCATATAGGCTGCTCCCAGGTGATTAGGGCGAGCCATCATAGTGGAGCCCTTGGCGCAAAACCACCCTATGGATGGCATTTATTCACAGCGCATGGCCGTTAAACATGCAGCATACTATTAACCCGGCATAAAAAGCCGCCGGGTTAAATTGGGCTCACACATATTAATTGGAGGCAGTTATGCAATCTATTGTTAGTGCAGAAGAATGGCAACTACAGCAGGAGGCTTTTTTAGCCAAAGAAAAAGAGTTTACCCGCCAGCGCGACGCATTAAATGCCCAGCGCCGACAATTACCTATTACCGAAATTACCAAGGATTACCGCTTTACTGGCGCCGATGGCGAGGTTTCATTATTGGATTTATTTGCCGGCCACAAACAGCTGATTATTTATCATTTTATGTTTGCTAAAACGCCCTGCACCGGTTGCTCTATGATGGTGGATAATATGGGCCACTCGTCGCACCTGCACGCGCGCGACACAGCGCGGGTATTAATATCCTTAGCACCCTATCCATTATTGGCAGAATTTAAGCAGCGCATGGGCTGGCAGCACCCTTGGTTTTCCTCAGCCGGCAGCGATTTTAACCGGGATTTTAATGTCACCACCGATACGGGGGAAATGTTTGGCATCAGTGTATTAATTCGCGATGGACAGCGGATTTTTCGCAGTTATTTCACCACTCGCCGAGGGGCTGAATACCTAGGCAGTAATTTTACCTATTTGGATTTGACCCCCATGGGCCGCCAGGAGTTGTGGGAACAAAGCCCCGCCTGGGTTAACCAAACCCCACCCTATCAATGGTGGAAAAAACACGACGAGTATTGAGGTGAATTATGTGCCCTGTATGTGCAGCGGGTATTGGCACTTGGTTATTAGCAGGTGGTGCAGGCGGCGGTGTGGTGTTAACGACGACTTATGCGTTAGTAAAATCCCGCAGCCAAAAAGCTATTTTAAAAGATAAAAATAAACAGCCGCCGATTAAAAACGCGGCTAGCTAAGCGCTGGTGAATCAAAATATCTGCACCGGCTAAAAACCGTCAGGCGAGCGGCGAGCCCTCAATGCTCCATCCGCCGTGATAAATACAGGTTATTGCGGAGGCGCCGTAAATACATCCGTGTAGGCTCGTCAAAAAGGCCCCTCTTTTTGACTGTCTGCAATAACCTGTATTCATCACTGCTGCACCGCGAATCTACTGCAATCTTAAGGTAGGGCAGCCTCCTTCGCCCTGCCATTAACGCAGCTTGCGCCCTTGCTGCGGCATCCTTGCCGCTGCATTAACCCGGCACAAAAATTAACCCGGCATAAAAGGCCGCAGAGTTAACTAGGGCGTTGGTGTGGGGCTTGCGGCAAGGGCAAAGGCTATCCACCGCGAGCTGTCGTAACCGATGCGGTACACGCCATTAGTGGCCTTGCCATATACCTCTAATTGAGCGGAAAAAGCTGCATTGCCGAGGGGGCAGGTGCCCACTAAATCGGCGGCTGCAAAATCATGTGCGTAATTGCCCGCTATTTTAGTGTAGGCACCTGCTGAGCCTGCCGCTGTTTCAGTTAAACCGGCAGAGGCGGCAGGCACAGCAACTGAGCCGCGTATTACGTCAAATTTAAATACCGCACGATTATTGGGGTGTGTGGCGGTAAATTCTAAATGCACGTTTTCATTTGGCCCGTAATGTAAAAAGCCGCACTCAACGCCTGCGGCATGACCATTCACACTCGGCTGCGGCAAGCTGCTAAAGCAGCCGTTATTATCCACATGCACATCTAAAATATAGGCTCCGGCAATCACTTCTGCGCCGGTGCTGTGGCGCGTGGTGGTTCTGCT
>DAOQGS010000323.1:0-4676 GCA_035338675.1 Cellvibrionaceae bacterium | reverse complement strand
AGGCTGTGTGTTTGCTGCAGTTGAATACCCGCAAGGGTTTTTTGCAGGCTGGGCAAAAGAGTTTCAAGCAATAACCAATGGCCATTTTGGCGGGAACTCGGGGCGCCTTCTTTATTACCTAAAAATAAATGCCATAGGTTATCGGGCCATTCATCATCACCGGGGGTGGTGTGCGGGGTTAACTGATTGATCGCCGCCAGGGTTTTTAGAATTTGGGCCTTAAAATCATAAGTAGTAATTTCATCTATGCTTTCTGGCTGCGTGGCAGGCTGAGCGATGGCGCTGCGCAACTTGGGTTCTAGCAACACGCCACTGTGATTAATGAATTTTGCAGTTAGTTGTGCAATCTGGTTTTTTTGTGTTTCGGTTGTGGGGATTTTTAATTGGCTAATTAGGTTATTGACCTGTTGGCTTTGTCGCTCGATAAACTGTTGTATGGGCTGCAAGGGGTGGCGGCTGGACCTGGGCAAGTCAGCAAGTGGTTGCACCAAAGGCGCCATGAGCTGCAGGAGTTGTTTGGGCGACTGGGCCTGTGGCAGGCTTTTGCGCCAGAGCTCACCCAATAAAGCCTGTTGCGGGGCCGGTAAATTGTTTGGCTTGGTGGGCACCATGAGGAGCTGGCCATCTTTAGTGGGTTTAACCTCCAATAACGATTTGGGTGGTAAAGGGGCGAGGTTTGTTGCGAACCAGGAGCGCAAAGTGGCGGCCCAAATTTTTTGCCCAGAGGGTAATTTTAATTCCACTAATTCAATTGGCGCTTCGCCCAATAGGGGTTGCCAGCTGGGCTGGGGGCTCGTTTTTTGGCCGCCTTGCCCAAGGATAGCCTGTTGTTGGGCTGAAGGCAGTGGCATATGGCGGAGCAGTTCCACCCACAGGCTCTTGTCTGCTGGCAGTGTCAACAGGTTATTCATCAACCCCTTTAAGAGTAAAACACCTTCCCGCAGGTTGTTCTGTGGCGGCTGCAGCGGTGTGGGTGGGATGAAGGGGGGGATGTCCATCGCGATGGTTCCAAGCTTTAACCTTATTAGCCTAGCAGCAATTAAGATGGTTTTGCATTCAATCACACGGGGTGCGCTACCTTCGTGTTATCAAAATTTGCACTAGAGTTTGATGTAAATATACCAGCTCATAAACTAATTATTCGGAAATCGCTTATGAGTGGCCTCAGCTCTAATATATTTGTTGGATTTGAGGGAGGGCAGGGTTTGGTTGCGTTTTTTTTGGAATAATGTAGTCAACCCGTTTGTGTTTTTAGGTTCATTTTTATTAGGCCTGTTTATTTCTATGGATTGCATGCGTGATAGCATGCCGATCTTTTCGATACCTATTTTGATTTTATGTGTAAAATGGCCGGTGATAATTTTTATGTTGCATGTTTATTTGGTATTTTGTATTCATCTTTATTTTGTCAGATAGTGCATGTGTCTAACCCGGTGCGTTGGTTGGTAAGGGCGTAAATACTTCCCGATCTGTATGAGCAAAAGGATGTGCAACCGCTAATTATGATCTTGTTGCAGGTTTGTATCCGGTATATGGGGTTAAGGTCAATGTAGATACCGCTCAAGTGGCAAGCCCTTTGGTGCCCCTGGTGGGATATGAAACGGGTGTGCACCTAGGTGCGCCGGATGATGTTTTGCAGGTGTCTATAGCGGCCTGGGCGCTGAATATTGATTCCGAATTAATTTTTGTTGGCGATGCGGGTACTACGGAGGATACAGCTGTGGGCAGCGCTCGCCACGGCATTGAATTATCCAGTGCATGGCAATTTAACCCGCAATTGCGCTGGGAGTTAGAGTATTCAAATAGTCGCGCAGCACTGGATGAAGCAATAGACGGGCGGCGCACAATTGCAGGTTCTTTGCGCCATACAATTCTAAATGAATTTCTATTTACGCCGACCGATCGGTGGTCTGCGTCGCTCAGGGTACGTTATTTTTCCAGCTATCCATTAGATGATGGCGCTTGGGCGCCTGCGAGCCAATTGGTAAATGCTCGTTTGCACTATGCGGCAGAACATTGGCAGTTGAGGTTGGATCTGTTGAATCTGTTGAATAGCGATGACCATGATATTGAGTATTTTTATGCATCAAGCCTGCAAGGAGAATCTATGCCGTATGAGGATCACCATTATCATGTATTTGAGCCGCGCTCTGTTCGAATAACTTGGCGTTATACCCCATGATCTGCAATTTTTGAGTCGCCTAATAATGACATATGACACCACTGGCCAAATCAAAATGGCGCTCCGTATATTTGCCTGTACAACAGCCGCTTGGTTTTGTAGCGCTGCCGTTTACGGCCATGAGGATTTGGATTTGGGCATTAAGGATATAAGGTTTGACCCCGAATGCCGGCCCATAGTTGTTATTCAAAATACGGGTGAGCGGCCTTTGCCCGCAACATTTTATCTTGCTGTAAATCCCGCTTATTTAACGGTGAGTAAAGACGCGCCCAATAATCGCACTAAAGGACAATCGCAGACCTCCAGATCATTGCGCGCGCTTGATCCGCACAAAAAATTATTGCCGGTGGGCGGCGAACTGGAAGTGCGCTTGGATAAGCCCATGGTAAAAAATCCTGCACCGCTGACGGCTAAGCTTTTCGTGCAGGGAGAATTTTGGGAATACAACCAAAAAAATGACCAATTAAGTGTGCCTATCGACTGTATGCCGGGGCAGGGAACTCTGCCAGGTATTATAGTAAAGCCTAGCCATGCTGATCTGGCTTTAGAGCCTGCCATAGTCACTGCACGAGGTTGCCAGGTGACAATACGCATTATCAACCTCAATCACGGGGCCCTTCCTGTTAATGCCTGGTCGGGGGCCGATGGTATTGTTCTCAGCATTTATGATGTTCAAAAGGAAGCTAGGCTTGCGCCCATTTTACTTGCGCAAATAGATCCTGGGCAAAAATTGATAAATGGCGAGGTTTATTTTAACGAGTCCCGCGATCCTGGCTTGTACCGGTATAGCCTGTGGCAGGTTAGAGACGATCCAGAATTTTCTAATAATCATCAAGAGGTTGATTTACGGCAATGTAATAGAGCCGAGTAATTAACTTTGCGGGGAAATCTCTTGGCATCTGCGCAAATCCATTTGTTCCGCATAAACTTACTCATTCCTGGCGAAAATGCCTCGCGACTAGTATGAAATAAATTTGCGGAAATGCCCCTTTGATTAGGTTTGGGGGCGGGGATAGGTTGAAGTCGTAATGGGCTTTCTGCCTGCGGCAATTCTGAAAACAGTCATTAAGCAGCGGTTGTTAAAGGGGGCAGCTATAAATAAAAAAACCCGGCTTGCGCCGGGTTTTTTGGGGAGGTTTAGATTCTGTCAAGGCGCCAGAGCTTGTTGTCTGCGTTATTACAGTCACTCTGGGTGATACGAGTACCGTTGTTACCATTCCAGTTGGTGACTTCTAAACACTTACCACTTGCCACGTTTTGGATTTGATAAAAACCATTGCCCGAATCCAACAGTCTCCAATTTTGGTTCGCTTGGTGGCTGCAGGTGTATTGCTGAACATAGGTGCCGTTATTGCCGTTGGGGACGTCTAAACATTGGTAGCTACTCAGGGCATAAATCATCAGGTTGCTGCCATTATCGTAAGCGACACCCCATTTTTGATTGCTGTTGCCGTTGTAATCATATTGTTGAATTAGCGCACTTGTATTGTAACTGTTGCCAACAACATCTAAGACGCGTCCGCTAAATTTACTGGTAATTTTGTAGTTACCCGCAATTGAGCTGGATGAGCTAGTGGTTTGTGTGGTGGTAGTTGTTTGTGCCGCAGTCGTGGCCAACTTGCCCGCAATCGCTTGGCTGTAGGTTACTACGTTGCTGGTATCGGTTACTTTGATCCAGTAGTAGTAGGTAGTACCTGCTTGCAAATTACTGTCGGTGTAGTTGGTGGTAATTGAGCCAAAACCATTTAAGCGTGTAGCGCCGTTCACATCACTGTCGAGGTCGCGGAACACTTCATACTGCATAACATTGATGTTGCTGACAGACCAATTCAGTGTGATGCGTGTGCCATCAGCGCTGGTGGTTAAACTGACGGATTTAGCCGCTGTTGCACCTGTGCTAGAGGAACTAGAAGAGCTTGAGCTTGAGCTTGAACTTGAACTCGAACTAGACGAGCTTGATGAGCTGGAAGAGCTTGAGCTGGACGAGCTAGAGCTAGACGAGCTTGAGCTTACGGCACCGGTACTAGATGAGCTAGAGCTAGACGAGCTTGATGAACTGGAGCTTGAGCTAGAGCTAGAGCTAGAGCTAGAGCTGGTGTTAGGTGTGGTGCTGGCAGTGGGTTTATCAAAGTAGGCTTTTAACCAACGGCCAGGCCCGGTTAAGTCGGCATCCACCCAGGGGCCAGACAGTGGGGCAGTGGGGGCAAGGATTGACGAGGCTTCATCTTTGTTGCCCAAAGACCAGTTGATCCAGCTAAGGCCTTTTTGATTCATAAAGTCCATCCATTGTTGCGCCACAGCCATATTGCTATATGAAGTGCCTACGTCAGATGAACCCCACTCCGATACAAAGACGCCAAGGCCTGCATTTAATGCGGTTTGCACTTTGTTTTTCATGGTGTTGAAGTCGTGTGTACCTGCGTAGTAGTGGAAGGCGTACATCACGTTGCTAAAAGCTAGAGGATCCTGTGCTGCGGCATCAACGTCTTGGCTC
>DAOQGS010000322.1:0-4695 GCA_035338675.1 Cellvibrionaceae bacterium | reverse complement strand
CAAATTTTGACAAAAAAGCGCCCATATTCAGCGCCTTAGGCACCCTCGCTACGAGCTTAACTGCGGTTTTTAGGATCATTTCAGCCCGTCAAAAAGAGGGAGCTTTTTGACGAGCCTACTTAGGATGGTATTCACGGCGTGTCTGAAATGCTGTGTATTCATTGCCGGTGCCTAGGTAGTGAGTCAGGTGCTGAGAAAATAACAACTTCGAATTGGAAAGCGGGCTTTTTACGCGGCAAAAACCTTCCATCCATGGAAGGCTGCGGTGTGGAGAGCGGGATTTATTTTTTTGCCTCCAACACGGCCTTTAAAAATCGCCCGGTGTGGGAGGCCTTCACTTTGCAGATGGCTTCGGGCGTGCCGGTGGCAATAATTTGCCCGCCGCCGCCACCACCTTCCGGCCCTAAATCCACAATCCAGTCAGCGGTTTTAATCACATCTAAATTGTGTTCAATCACAATGACCGTATTGCCGTTATCGCGTAGGCGGTGCAGCACCGCTAATAATTGCGCTATATCGTGAAAATGCAGGCCGGTGGTGGGTTCATCCAAAATATACAGAGTTTTACCGGTATCCCGTTTGGATAGTTCCCGCGAGAGTTTTACCCGCTGGGCTTCACCGCCGGAGAGGGTGGTTGCCGCTTGACCTAAGCGAATATAGGAGAGCCCCACATCCATCAGGGTTTGTAATTTGCTGGCAATACTCGGCACAGCATCAAAAAACGCGCGGGCATCCTCCACCGTCATATCCAAAACTTCGTGAATATTTTTGCCTTTGTAATGCACATCCAGGGTTTCCCGGTTGTAGCGTTTGCCTTTGCAGGTATCGCAGGGCACATATACATCCGGTAAAAAATGCATTTCTACTTTGACGACGCCATCGCCCTGGCAGGCCTCGCAGCGGCCGCCTTTGACGTTAAAACTAAATCGCCCGGCTTTGTAACCCCGCGAGCGGGCCTCTGCAGTGGCGGCAAATAAATCCCGAATGGGGGTGAAAATACCTGTGTAGGTAGCGGGATTAGAGCGCGGCGTGCGGCCGATGGGGCTTTGGTCTATATCCACGCATTTATCAAATAAGTCTAAGCCCTCAATACTTTTGTAGGGCGCAGCCTCCAGGGTGGTGGCATTATTCAGCGCGGTGGCTGCTAAAGGGTGCAGCGTATTATTAATTAAAGTGGATTTGCCTGAACCGGACACGCCAGTGACACAGGTAAATAAACCGACGGGAATTTCCAGCGTGACATTTTTTAAATTATTGCCAGCGGCCCCGCTTAACACCAACATTTTTTTCTTGTCGGGCGCATGGCGGGTTTTGGGAATGGCGATGCTTTTTTTGCCGGATAAATAAGCACCGGTGAGGGAGTTTTTGGCTTTTACAATCTGCGCTAATTTACCCTGCGCGATAATTTGCCCGCCGTGCACACCCGCGCCAGGCCCCACGTCAATAATATGGTCGGCAAGCCGAATGGCATCTTCGTCATGCTCCACCACAATAACCGTATTACCCAAATCGCGCAGATGTTTTAAGGTGTTGAGCAGGCGGTCGTTATCGCGCTGATGTAAACCGATGGAAGGCTCATCCAAAATATACATCACACCCACCAAGCCCGCGCCAATTTGACTGGCTAGGCGAATGCGTTGGGCTTCACCGCCGGAAAGGGTATCGGCGCTGCGGCTGAGGGTTAAATAATTCAGCCCCACATCCACTAAAAAACGAAACCGATCGCGCAATTCTTTTAATATTTTTTCGGCAATTTTGCCTTTGGCGCCGGTAAATTTCAGTTTAGTAAAATAACCATGGGCATCGCCCACCGGCATATCCACTAACTCCGGCAGGGTTTTATTATCCACAAATACATGCCGCGCCTCTAAGCGCAGGCGCGCACCATTACAACTGGGGCAGACCTGGCTGGATAGGTATTTGGCTAATTCCTCGCGCACGCCAGAGGAATCCGTGTCGCGGTAGCGGCGCTCTAAATTGGGAATGACGCCTTCAAAGGCGTGGGAGCGTTGGAATTTATCGCCCCGTTCATTCACATAAGTGAAATTAACGGTTTCCTCGCCTGAGCCGTATAAAATCACTTTTTGATGTTTGGCGCTGAGTTTTTGCCAGGGCACATCCACATCGAATTTATAGTGTTTGGCCAGGGAGGTGAGTATATGAAAATAATAAAAATTGCGCGCATCCCAACCGCGCACGGCGCCTTCGGCAAGGCTCAGTTGTGCATCCACTACAACTTTTTCTGGGGCAAAAAATTGTTTTACTCCTAGGCCATCACACTCTGGGCAGGCCCCGGCTGGGTTGTTAAACGAAAATATTCTCGGCTCCAATTCCGACAGTGAATAATCACACAGCGGGCAGGCGTGTTTGGCGGAAAATAATTTTTCTTCCTCCTCGCCCTCCATGCTGGCAACCATGGCAATACCATCGGCTAAATTCAGCGCCGTTTCAAAACTCTCTGCCAGGCGCTGTTTAATATCCGGCCGCACTTTAAAGCGATCCACTACTACATCAATGCTGTGTTTTTTCTTTTTATCCAACGCGGGCGTATCGTCTAAATCCACCACTAAACCATCCACCCGCACCCGCACAAAACCGTCCCGACGCAGGCTTTCAAAGACGTGGTGGTGCTCTCCTTTGCGATCGCGCACCACCGGCGCCAGCAACATCACCTTGCTGTCCTCGGGCATCGCCAGCACTTGGTCCACCATTTCCGAAATGGTTTGGGCACTTAAGGGCAGCTGGTGGGTGGGGCAGCGGGGCTCGCCGATACGGGCGAAAAAAAGCCGCAAATAATCGTAAATTTCCGTAATGGTGCCCACGGTGGAGCGCGGGTTGTGGGAGGTAGATTTTTGTTCGATGGAAATCGCCGGGCTTAAACCCTCCACATGATCCACATCGGGTTTTTCCATCAGGGAGAGAAATTGCCGCGCGTAGGCGGACAGACTCTCCACATAGCGGCGCTGGCCCTCGGCGTAGAGGGTGTCAAAGGCCAAAGAGGATTTGCCCGAACCGGACAAACCGGTGATTACAATTAATTTGTCGCGGGGAATATCAAGGTCAATATTTTTTAAATTGTGCGTGCGGGCACCGCGCACGGTGATGGTATCTACCATAAATCCTCGGAACATTAATTTAAGCCAAACGGCGATAATACGCTTTTTCTGCCCGGCATACAGGCGCAAAAGGCGAGGCGCGTGATTACGCTTTTACACAGGGGTTGGATGAAGTGACAGCAGAATTTCGGTTGGAAGTGTAATGGTTGGGTGAGGCGGCAGAAAAAAGAGTTGAGTGACAGGAGGGGAAATCAAGCAAGGGATTGCCGCCTGTAGGGGGCGGCAGGGAGGATAGGCTTAGATGTCTTCTAAATCCCGCACCCAGTTGCTTGCCTCTAAACGATTGCGCACGCCGATTTTTTTGTACACGTTGTACAGGTGGCTTTTAACCGTGTGTTCGCTCACTTCTAGGGCTTCGGCTATATCAAAGTTAGTGGCGCCATCTTTAATCAATTTTAAAATCTGCCGCTCGCGTTTGGTGAGTTTAATGTCCAGGCGTTTGCTGGAGGGTGCGCGGCGATTTTTTTCAAAATGCAAATGCAGCAGGCGGCGCGGCACCCAATATTCGCCTTTAAGCAGCGCCTCAAGGCCGCGCAGCAAATTTTCTTGGTCGGTATCGGTGGAGAACAGGCCGGAAATACAGGGCCAGTCGAGTAACTGCTCGTGCTCGCTCTCAGTAGTGGCATTGAGCAATGCGGCGATGTAAGGCTGATTGTGTTCTTGAATTTCGGCTACTAGCGCTTGTAAATCGTCAATGGAGCGGCCCTGGCAATCAACTAAATACAGGTAAGCGCCTTCTAAATCTGGTGAGAATTGAGTTGAGACGTGGCACTTAAGGCCCGTTTTATCGCCGATCAATTGCGCCAATAATCCAGTTTGCAAACTGCTGCTAATCGAGAAAAGAATAATGCCCTGAACAGTCGGGGAAGTAGGGGCTGGGGATGCGGTCACGATGGTTGTCTGCCTTGGCTAATGGGGGCCTGGAATTCTGTGCGCTGAAGTTGCATAGATGATCGCACAGATTGTAACTGAAACACCTTCAGTGTCACTAGCTCAACGCTAATTTTCAGCAGATAAGACGCTCGCTTGCGCTGCGGCGAATCGCGAAATCGTTCCACCGAGGGGGCCTGTGTGCTGATAGAATCGCGGCATTTTTTTCGGAGTAGCTATTGTGTCCACAGCTCAACCGGCCGCGCAGTTAAAAGCAGTTTCTTCTCTTGCTCTTCTCTATATGTTTCGCATGATGGGGTTGTTTATGGTCTTCCCTGTTATGACCCTATATGGAATGCACTATATCGACAGTACAGAGCAACGCTTGGGGTTTGCGATTGGCGCCTATGGCCTCAGCCAAGCGGTCTGCCAAATGCCCTTGGGGCTTCTATCCGACCTGTACGGGCGCAAAACCATTATTTTTATCGGCCTGCTGATTATGATTGCGGGCAGTGTGGTGGCGGCGCTTTCTGATTCAGTCTGGGGGTTGATTATCGGCCGGGCTTTGCAGGGTATAGGCGCTGTGGGTAGCACCATTATGGCCCTGGTGGGGGATTTGACCACCGAGCAGAACCGCACCAAAGCCATGGCGGTGATCGGCGCGTCCATCGGCGTGTCCTTTGTTATCGCCATGGTGCTCGGCTCCACC
>DAOQGS010000321.1:0-4710 GCA_035338675.1 Cellvibrionaceae bacterium | reverse complement strand
GTGACGATGCGCTCAACGGCCCAGCGGTGCAGGATCTGTGGATGTTATTAAGCGGCAGCCCCGCCGCCCAGCAGACGCAGCTGGTGCAGGTGCTGGAAGGCTATGAAGAATATCGCCCCTTCGACACCCAGGAGCTGGCCCTTATCCCCAGCCTTAGGGCGCTGCGCCTGATGAATTACAGTGCTTGGCTGGCCCGCCGCTGGGAGGATCGCGCCTTTGTGGCGGCTTTTCCCTGGTTTAACACCCACGCTTATTGGGCCGGTCATATCAAGCAGCTACAGGAGGCGCTGCACGAGATAAACACCCTGCGTTTTCACCGGGGCCAGCCGTTTTGAGCACCGATAATGCCCAGTGGAGCGTGTACATGGTGCGCTGTGGCGATGGAAGTTTGTACACCGGTATTGCCAAAGACGTGGCCAAACGCTTTGCCGCGCACCAGGCTCAAGGGCCTAAGTGCGCCAAATATCTAAAAGGGCGCGAGCCGCTGCGTTTGGTGTATCAGGAGCGGGTGGGGGATAAATCAGCGGCGCTTAAACGCGAGTATGCGATAAAACAATTGCCCAAACATACTAAAGAGCAATTATTAACCCAGCGGCATTTAGTGCCGGGTTAATAATGGCGGCGCAAGCCGCTGCGAGCTGAGCTAAAACAAGAAAATCCGCGAGTTTTAGCGCAGCACAAGAAAAATAGATCAGGACTATCTTATTTTTCGCCGGGTTAAAAGCCGCTGGCTGAGTTTCGCCAATAAAAAAGGCAGCCTAAGCTGCCTTTAGTTAATTGCATGTGCGGATGCAACCGTAGAAATAAATGCCGCATTAAAAGGTAAAACGCGCCCCCACACTAAAGGTGTCCGCATTTAACTCCATCTCTTGACCCGCATATTTAAAGGTGAGCGGGTAATAGCGGTAGTCAAAAGTAACCCATACATTATCCACCGCATTTAATTGAAACCCCAGGGCGTAATTAAGATCCTGGTTGCGAATTTTGGCCTGGGTGCGGTCGTTATAGCTGCGCTCCACTTCATAATCGAGCAGGCCGATTTTGGCATATAAACCGTAGGCATCGCTTAAGGGCAGGGATAACACCAAAGAATAATTAGCACCTGAGATGTCGGTGCCAAAGGTTTCGTTGTAACTGGGGCTGTAGTCAAAACTGCCCGGATCGGTTAAGGCAATTTCAGCTGCGAAGAATTCAGAAAATTGATAGCCGCCGTAAATTTCATAGGCGGTGCCTTCGGATTTAGGGGCGTCATCCCACTGGCTTAAGCCCACCGAGCCGCCCGCATAAAATTCGGCAAAACAGGGGCTGCAGATAATTGCGGTGGCGCCTATCAGGCGGCTTAAACGGGTTTTAAACTGGTGCATAGTGTCTCCAAAAGGTTGCCAAGGGCGCGCTCAATCTGCGCTTTAAAAGCTGAATGCGGGCTGAAAAATAGCCGTTAACGCGGCGGCGTTTAGTGCCGGGTTAATAATTGGTGCGCAGGCCTAGCTTTTAAAACTGTCGCTGTCTAAATCATAGCGTTTGCAAATTTTGTAAAAATCCGAGCGGTTGCGACCGGCCAAAATAGCGGCTTGGGCCATATTGCCCTGGGTGGCTTTTAACAGGCCAATCACATAATCCCGCTCAAATTCTTGTTTGGCTTCGGTGAGGGGTTTGACATCGCCGCGGTTTAAATCGGGGATGGCATTTTCAATTAATAACGGTGAAATCATCGCGCTGGTGGAGAGTGCATACACCTGTTCAATGACATTTTTTAACTGCCGCACATTGCCTGGCCAGTCGTAGGACAACAATAAAACGAGCGCCTGCGGCGCCAACTGTTTGGTCATGTTGTGGTTTTTAGCCAGCGCGTCCAAAAACGTTGTGACCATTAAGGGAATATCTTCTTTGCGCTCGCGCAGGGGTGGCACTTTTAAATTCACTACATTTAAGCGATAAAATAAATCTTCCCGAAAGGTTTTGTTTTTAATCGCTTCCGTCAAATTTTGGTGGGTGGCGGAAATAATCCGCACGTTAATCGCTCGATCCTTAGTGCCACCGAGCGGGCGCACAGTTTTTTCCTGTAACACCCGCAGCAACTTACTTTGTAATACCAGCGGCATATCGCCGATTTCATCTAAAAACAATACGCCGCCATCGGCGGCTACAAATAAGCCTTCATGGTCCCGCGCAGCGCCGGTAAAAGCGCCTTTAACATGGCCGAATAATTCCGACTCCAACAATTCCCCCGGCATGGCGCCGCAGTTGATGGCGACAAAGGGTTTGTCGCTGCGATCGCCGTAGCGGTGCAGGCTGCGGGCGAGTACTTCTTTGCCGGCGCCGCTCTCGCCGCTGATTAACACGTTTACATCGGAGCTGGCGAGCAATTTAGCTTGGTCGATGAGGGCGTGCATTTTGGCGCTGCGGGTGCTGAATAACGCCTGCCACTCGCCGTGGGGAATATTAATACGGCGGCTCAATTGCAAGGCCTGGTTGATGGTGGTCACCAGCTCGTCTTTATCTGGGGGTTTGGTTAAAAACGAGAAAACGCCTTTTTGCGTGGCGTTGACCGCCTCGCGAATGGAGCCCTGGGCGGTAAAAATAATCACCGGCAGGCTCGGCCACTGGGCTTGGATGCGATCAAACAGGGCCAAACCGTCCATGTTTTCCATGCGCAAATCGGTGATTACCAGGTCTGGCAGTTCTTTGTTGAGGGCCTCCAATGCCTCGGTGCCCGATTGCGCGGTGGTGATGACGCAATTACACGCCTGCAGGCGGTAGGAATATAGCGTCAGCATACTCGGGTCGTCATCGACCAATAAAACACGCGCTTGGGGCATGGCGGTTCCTTAAGGGGGTGGCAGTCGTTTTTGTTTGCGGGAATCTAGGGTCTCTTCAATATCGCCGATCCCTTTGATGGCCTCCTTGTAGGAGCTTTGCAGTTTGTTGTACTCCTCCTTCTGGTTCTGCAACGCTTGGCGCAGCTCTTGGTTTTCCCGGCTGCTGTCCAGGGCGCGGGCATTATATTGGCTTATGGCGCGCTGTTGACTGCGCAATAAGTCGAACAGGTTATCGTATTCGACGGGCCACTGGCCTAGGTTGACCAAATGGTTGAGCACTTCGCCCATCAGCCCCGGTGTGCTGGCTGGCTCACAGCTGGTTAGCAGCAGGCCGTTTAATTCCTCTTCTAGGTTGCTGCTGTCGTCCTTGCGCAGGTGTTGCAGCTGGCCGCGCAGGGTTTTTATCTGTTCGGCGCGCTGGGTTTTATCCAG
This sequence comes from Cellvibrionaceae bacterium, assembly GCA_035338675.1. Classification (GTDB taxonomy): domain Bacteria; phylum Pseudomonadota; class Gammaproteobacteria; order Pseudomonadales; family Cellvibrionaceae; genus CAMCXE01. The sequence goes on along the minus strand of DAOQGS010000321.1, from coordinate 1,459 downwards.
TGAGCACAGCGTAAGCCGGTGGGCCAGCAGCTCGTTCAAGGTGCGCTGAGGTTGCAGTTTGGCCTGATTGGTGGGGCTGCTGGTCTCGCCGGGGAGGGGCAGGGTGCTGCAGCCTTGTAGGCAGTTGGCCAACAGCACAACTCCGCCCCATTGATGAAACTTAAACAGGCGCAGAGCCGGTCTGGAAACTGGGTGGTTCATGAACAATCTCGGGGTTGATCGGGAAGTGCACAATAAAACGCGTGCCTTTTTTAAGGGTGGAGCTGACCTTTATTTTGCCTGCTAACAGTTTGGTGCAGGCGGCGACTATGGCAAGCCCCATGCCGCTGCCCTTAAGCGAGCCGTGGCGGCGGGCGCGACCTTGGTAAAAGGGTTTAAAAATCTTATTTAATTCGTCCTTATTAATCCCCGGCCCATTATCCGCCACACTCAGCCACCAGCCCTGTGGGCTCTCGCCCCAGCTGAGAGTGACTTTACCATGCTGGCCGGAAAAGTCGTGTGCATTGGATAATAGGTTGTTGAGAATCATGGAGATTAATTGTGGGTCGGAATTAACGTAAAAGGGCTCTTCCGGCAGGTGCCAGCTGCATTGGCTGTGGGGGCGGGCGGCGGTGATTTTGGCGCAGAGTTTTTGGCTCATGGCGGTTAAGTCAAAGGCGTGCACATCGGCCAGCAGCCCCTGGGTCACGGCGTTGTAGTTCAACAGCTGCTGAATTAATTCATGGAGGCTTTGGGAGTTTTCCAGCAGTATGCGAATGACTTCCTCCTGGCCTGGTGTGGTGCTGCCGAGCACCTGTTCATTGAGCAGCCGTGAGGCCTCAGTGATGGCGGCCAAAGGGGCTTTAAGTTCGTGGGTAATATCCTGCAAAAACGCTTGTTTATGTTGTTCGCTGAGCGCTAGGCGCTGGCGCATCCACTCAAGGTTCTCCCCCAGCTCCCGCAAATCTTTGGGCCCTTCAATGGCGATGGGGCGCTGCCAGCGGGCGTGCCCCAGGTCGTGAATGGCACTGGCCAGGCGGCGCAGGGGCGCCCCCACAGCGGCGACGCTGAGGGCCACCAACAGCAGGGTGCCCGGCAGCGCCCAGGCGCCTAAAATCAACAGCCAGCGCAGGGTGCTGTTAAAGCGCGCCTGGGCGGCGTTGAGCTGCTCAGCACTGTATGCATCCCAAAATTCCACCAGCTGGTCGCGCTGGTCGCGCAGCTCCTGTAAGCGGCTGGCGAGGGTAGCTGGCTCAGCCTCGGCGGCGCTGAGCAGCTGTTGGCTGGCCGCCAGGAAGTGTCCGATGGGGCCTGCGGCTTGGGGCAGGGTTTGTTGCAATTTGGCAACATCCTCCGCCAGTAAGGTCAAATCGTTTTGCAGAAAGGTTTGAAATTTGGGGTCGCGCAGCAGGTTGTATTGGCGTGCCGAGCGCTCAACTTCCGTCACCCGTTCAAGGATGTTCGCCTCAATGCGCCCCAC
>DAOQGS010000320.1:0-4712 GCA_035338675.1 Cellvibrionaceae bacterium | reverse complement strand
CCAACGCCGCCCCCGCCACCAACCGGGCGGTGAGCGGCGCCCTGGGCAGCTTAGTCAGCCAAGCTCAAGCGGCCTACCAGGCGGGCAATTACCAAACCGCCATCAGCACCGCCGAACGCGGCCTGCGCATCGACCGCCGGGCACCCGCCCTCTACCTGGTCATGGCGCAGAGTTATCTCGCCCTCAACCAACCCACCCAAGCGGCGCAGTTTGCCAACCAGGGCCTGCGCTTTAGCCAAAGCGGCTCCGCCGAGGCGCGGGCGCTGGAGAAAGTACGAAATGGGGCTGGGGAGTAATTGAGGCATTAAGTGATGCCAATACCGACTGATGACAATCTTGACTACATCTGGTCGATCAATCATCAAAGCAATTTACACCGAACTGGCGCCAAAAATTTATGCAATCGGCATGGACTTATCAAGATTTAAGACGAGAATTTTATGTGTATATTGCCTTAACTGGCACCGAAGACGACTTACATAAATTAGAAACACTTACCCTACAGAATGCAGTTTGCATAGACTTAAAAAACAGTTTCACATCAAATTTAAAACTTTCTCTTGAAGCCGTGAGCACACCTTTTTATGTTGGCTTATTGGCGAGCGGTTTGAGTCAGTCAAAACTTATTGAGAACTTTGCCAAGCAGGGAGCTGCCGGCTGTTTGCAGAGCTACGAAACAGCTAAAACACTACTAGATAACAAAAGCTATTTAACTGGCATTCAGTCCATAATTCCCACATTCCAAGCGATGCACGAATATGGACTAGCAAACAACCAATTTCAAGCGCTATATAAATTAGTCGCCATGAGATTCTATGGAGCACTTGAGGATCTAAGCAAACAAGCGCTTAAAATCATCATCACTAAGAACATATGCAATTTAGACATACTATCAGCACAAGGACTGAAAATAGCAAAATCGGATTGCGTCAAACTCAAAAGAAGAATTATTCAACAACAGCAAGAGCACTCTCTCACAATAGAACACGCATATGACGAAGAGATCTCACACCTGAGTTATCAAGTCTTTCAATACACAGAATTATTTTCTGCACTTATGAACTTCTCAATCCCAGACAATATTATTGATTTATTAACACGACTAGAATCGAGCAGACATTTATTTACTCACAGAAATTCTATTGTGGATCAGAAGTATATCAATGAGGTCGGAAACAATTTAGAAATTGGAGACACGTTGCATGCTAGCCCGGACGATATGTACCGCTGGCAAAACGCGATAATAGATTATTCTGCCGCACTACTTGAATCTTTAGATACCGCATATTCTTAGTTTCCTCGCTCCTGCATGTAAGTACATCTCCCGCAGAAAAGTCCACCGCATAAATTCATTCTTGTTCGCGCAGCCTAAACCTAAAATCAAACACCCCAAACACAAATTCCGTATTGACAACAGCTACACACAAGACCATCCTGTATATCTATTGTCAACACACGAAGAGTCCATAACAATGCGCGCCGCCTCCATCAATTTAAGGGCACTGCCTGAGCAACGGGCACTGATTGACTTAGCCGCCCATGCGCTGGGTAAGAACCGCTCCGATTTTATGCTTGAAGCAGCCTGCGAGCGCGCCCAAGCTGTGTTGTTGGATCAGGTATTTTTTGCCCTTGATGACGAGCGTTACCAGCAATTTACCGCCCTGCTTGACACCCCTACTAGCAGCAACCCAGCCCTCGTACAGTTGCTCGCAGTGAAGGCACCCTGGAATGACAAGGCGTGAGTTTGGTACTTAGCGCGCCTGAGCCCTTAACTGCACATCACCGCGTTGATAATTTCAGCTGTGGTGAACCTGCACTGGATGAATGGCTTAAAAAGCGCGCTCACGGCAACCAACTAACCGGCGCAAGCCGCACCTTTGTGGTAGCTGATCAAGACAATCAGGTGCAGGGATTCTACGCCTTAGCCGCTGGGGCCGTGGTTCACGCGGATGCAACCGGCGCGGTGCGCCGAAATATGCCCGACCCCATCCCGGTCATGGTGTTGGCTCGGCTTGCGGTAAATCAAAAGGCACAGGGTATTCATTTGGGAGCAGCGCTGTTGCAGGATGCAGTAAAGCGCGCGCAAATGGTCGCGCAAAATGCTGGGGTGCGCGCTTTACTGGTCCACGCCATTAACGATACCGCCAAACAATTTTACACCCGCTACGGCTTTCAAGAATCTCCTCTGCAGCCGCTCACCTTATTGCTAAAATTACCTATTGTTGCACCTTAAAAAATATCAGCCGCGCCGACATATTTCGCGATCCCACACTGCCAAATACGCGCACATCGCGCAGTTAATTCTCTATTTCCAATCAAAATACAATCGTTTTATGCAACATCAATTATCTAAAAACTTCAGTTGCGCTCGCAGCTGGAGCGGCTAAGACGCCGAATTGAGGCGTTTTCAAGTGTTAGGTATTCGCAAAAAGATTCAACTGAAGTTTTTAGGATTATGTGTTGATTAACTCACAGCGCACAATTCTGCCGCAAAAAGATAAAAAGAATTTATTTTTTAACCCAAATCAAAAATTCGTCCCTAAGCATCGTCAAAACACCGCACCCGCAGCAATTACCTGACATCAATCAAATAACCTGGATTTGTTACGCCTAAAATTGCCCCAAAACCTTAGGAGTATCCATATGAAATTATTACCCTTATTTACCCTCGGCTGTTTATTAACCGGCAATGCACTGGCCTATGAAGCGGGCGATATTATTGCGCGTGCGGGTGTGGCAACCGTTGACCCGGCAGGCGACGGCGCGTTAAACGGCGCGCTGGATGTAAAATCCAACAGCCAATTAAGCCTCACGCTCACCTATATGCTCAGCGAGGATTGGGGTGTGGGTGTATTAGCCGCCACTCCGTTTAAACACGATATTACTCTGGCCGGCAAAACCGTCGGCAGCACCAAACATTTACCGCCCACCCTTACTGCGCAATATCATTTTTCGTTGGGCGAGAGCATACATCCCTATGTCGGCCTCGGAGTTAATTACACGCAATTTTTTAGCGAAGAATCGGCACTGGGTGATTTATCACTGGATTCTTCTTTCGGTTTAGCGGCGGAGTTAGGTGCAGATTTTACGTTTAACGACCACTGGGGCGCGAATATTGCGCTGTGGTATATCGATATAGATACGGATGCAAGCCTGGATGGAAACAAACTCGCCACGGTCCAGATTGACCCTTGGGTGTATAACCTAGGCTTAAGTTATCGTTTTTAATTAATTTATGGCCTGCTGAGTGCGCAGGCCTTTTTGTAGCGTAACATTTTCAGCTTTTCAGCTTTTCAGCTTTTCAGCTTTTCAGCTTTTCAGCTTTTCAGCTTTTCAGCTCAACACGCCTTATTACCTTAACCTAAGTGAACGGCAAATTAAGAGAAATTTAACCAAGCGGCAGAATCAATTGGCGGTGTAGCAGTGGTGAATACAGGTTAGTGCAGACCGTCAAAAAGAGGGATCTTTATGGCGAGCCTACACGGATGTATTCACGGCGTATCTGCACTAACCTGAATTCAACACTGCGGGCGGAGTGTTGAGGCATGGCAGCGCTAAAACACTTTCCAGTCGGCGCCAGCAACATATCCAGTACAGGTACTAATTCTATCTTTAGCACCGTTATTTTCCCGCGCGATTAAAAATATAGTTACGGCCCACATGCAAGGGCAACAAAAATATTAAACCCACACCGGCAAGCCAATGGGCCTTAGCCATGCTGATAGGGCTTTCCCCTGCGATCTCTTGCGGGTAGTACAGCAGCAGCCCGCTCACAATTAAAGCTACCCATAACCACAGATGTAGATAACCATCCCAAGGGCGAGGGGCGCGTGTTTTGCGGTAGCGAACGAGCTTTTTTTTCACATGATCAGAAAACATGTAGCCAAACATAAATAGGCCAAACGCGGCGCCTACGCCGTGTATCTCCCTAAGCACACCATTTAAAGGATGGGGCAGGCCATCTTCACTCGGAGCCAGCAACACAAGTGCCAGCCCTGAAAACGCCAGCACCGCAAAACTAAGGATTAAATTAATACGGGATTTCTTCATATACATCGTTTTGGTATTCAAAATAATAAACAGCCCCCGATTTGGCCTGCAGCTGGGGGCGCGGTTTTGCACACATCCGTCGAAATGCAGAGAAATACTACCCGATTAGGGCACGGGCACCCAGCGCCCGCCCAAGCGGCCCACAACGTCAGCGCGCTGGGCCACCGGGGTTGCGGCGGCCACCTTGGTCAAAGCATCGGCCCGCCAGGCCTTATGGGCAATCACTGCGATGGTTGCAGCCGCTAATGACTGGCCCTGTGCATCCAAAACCCAGCCGGGAAATTCCGCACTGGCGCAGGTGGTTGAGGTGGCAATGGCGGCATCACGCAAACCGCCTTTAGCGTGCAGATTGCCCTCATGGTCGCGAATACTCACCGCTAAAACCTGCTCGCCAAACACGCGAATATCGCCCCCCGCATTGATCCAGCCGGATTGAACATGGGCGGCTTGAATAAGCTTAACCGCTGCATCAACCGCAAACCCCTTAGCGATGCCGTCCAAACTAATAATCACCCCCGGCTTTAAACAGGCGGTTTGCCCACAGATGGTTAAATCCCGCCAGGAGCCAACCGCCACCAGCTGATCGGCGCCATAAATCGCGGCAAAGTCGTGGTCAGGCAGCGCGTTGCAGCGAATTAATTGCCCGCCCAAGGCAAAATTAA
>DAOQGS010000319.1:0-4720 GCA_035338675.1 Cellvibrionaceae bacterium | reverse complement strand
CCTCGGCCCGCGCAGTTAAATCTACAGTGTATTTTGTTAGGGCTTGGCGGTTATTTTCAGCATCAGGGTTATCCACTTTTTCACCACCACGTATTTTTTCAATGGCTTTTTGTAGGGCCGGCAATTTCCCTACGCTGAGCAATAATTTACCCATGCTGTTATTGCCATCGTTCATGGCGGCTAACAACACGGATTCGCTGGAAATAAAACTATCCCCCTGCTGCTGGGCGGTTTTATCGGCAAGGTTTAATAAGCGGCCTAAATCCTGCGACATGGCCACATCGCCAGTGGGATTTTTAATGCGCGGTAAATTATCCAAGCCTTGAATCAGCAGTTGGCGCAGGCGGTTAAGATCAAACTGCGCACTTGCCAGTAGGGGTTTTACCGCACCGCCCTGCTGTTCGATCAGCGCGTGCAATAAATGCAGGCCGTCCAGCTGATTATGGTCGCGGCCGACGGCCAGTGACTGGGCATCTGAGAGCGCCACTTGTAGTTGATTAGTAAAACGGTCAAGACGCATAACGAATTAAGTCCTCATGGTGGGTTGAACTCAAGCTGGGGGCGGTGGCGATGAATTCAAGTAATTCAGGCGGCGAGGCTTGATTTAGCGCAAAAACCGCAAGCACAGAATTTTTGGTGTAGGCCCCTAACCAATTGGTGTTTGCGAAGGCGTTGCGGACGGCGAGCCCGCAGCGGAAACCGCAGCGTGGGTTTTATGCAAACACTAATTCGGCAGAGGGGTCTCACACTCAATCCCGAACTTTCCTTAAACTAAGGCTTCCCACTAAGACCGCTGTTTTATCGAGGTGACTTATGAATAAATATTTCGTCAGCATGGCTTTTATTGGGCTTATGGGCCTGGGACCGCTGGGTTGGTGCAGTGGTTTAAGCGCGGCCAAGGTGCCAGGCTTTGATTCAGCCCAGGTACTCGCCAAAGAAGCCTGGCCCCACTTTAATGCCATTTATTTAGCCCCCACTCAATTGGCCTTTAATAAGCAGTGGTTGAAAGATCGCGGGCAAAAAATTTCCAGCGCCGAGCGGGAACAATTGCAGGCTCAATACAGTGAGCTAATGGATAAAAATGTGCGCGAGCGTTTGCGTGCAAGGGGCTGGCAACTGCAACCGGCCCCAGGGCCAGATACCCTGACCCTTAGCACAAACGTCACAGATTTTTTCCTCAATGCGCCGGATATGGAGCCCACCATCAGCAAAAGTTATGTGCGGGTGGCGGGTTTTGCTCAGGTGGAATTTACCCTCAGCCAAACGGACGGCACAGTGCTTGCCAAATTAAACGACTATAGCGAAACCCATGAAAAGCCCGGCGGGCAATTAGGGCTTACTAATCGCGGTTTGAACCGCTGGGATTTTGGCCATTTAATGCAGCGCTGGTCTACGCGATTGACGGAGTTTCTACCGGCACCAGAACAAACCTAAGACTGTTTAGGGTGCCGAGCGGCCCGCCCGGCACCTGTTGCAGCTAGCGGCCAACACCACACAGGCTTGGGTAAGCACGGCCATCAGAGCTGCCAATACAAATGCCGCATCAAAACTCAAGGTGCCGCCGAACACCACCAGCCCGTAAAAAAACGCCAGTAAGCTCAAAAGCCCCTGTTTCAGAGCCCGCAGCGCCAGTACCGCGTGCCAGGGCGAGTAAAACCGCTGGGAGAACACCGCAATCACACTGGAGGCGATGGGAAAGGCAGCCAGCACGCCGGCCAATTCCGCCCCCAAGGGCCGCGCTAGTAGAGTGACAGCTAACACCAACGCAGCAGCAAATAACATGCGGCAGATAATTTCGGCGCTGCTGGTTTGGCTTGCACTAACCACTGCTGCTAGCGGCCTTCCCCAGCGCAATTGCGCCAACAAGGTAACCACAGCGATCAGCGCATACAGGTGGGCACTTAAGTGGGCTTGGGCCAGGGCAATACCTATGGCAGAGTAGACGCTCCAGCCCGCCAATAGGCAAACCCACCAGCTAAAACGCGGCGCAAGCCAGGCGTAAACAAAACTAAACGAGGATAAACCCACCACCCCAGCAAGGGTGGCCTTGGCGGCGGCCAGGGCGAAACCCGCCCCTTGGTCCCAATAAACAAAATACACAATGGGGCCGCCGATAATGGGAAAGCCCGACATAAGCCCTGCCGCCCGGCCGCCAAAACGCCGCCCCAACAGGGCTATGGCCGCAATCATCAGCGGCACAAAAAACAGCTTTGCCAGCAGCATCAGGGGTGTGAACTGGAATCATCCAGCCAAATCAGGCTCGCCATGCGGCCACAGGGTCCGCCACTGCGGCGGAAGGAATAAAACCGCCCGTCAGCAAAGGTGCAATCCTGCCCGCCATAAATGGCTGTTACCCCCAACGCCGATAACTGCATACGAGCAAGCCTATACAAATCAGCCAGGTAGTGACCAGGGCGGCCTGGAACAAAACAAGGGCCGACATCACCATAGGGGGCGAATGAATGCCTAAATACCTCCAGCACTTCCTCCCCCACCTCAAAGTGAGCGGGCCCAATGGCTGGGCCTAAATAGGCGATAAGCACTTTGGCTGGCGCACGAAAAGCGTTGAGGGTTTGCGCCAGAACACCCTGGGCCAGCCCGCGCCAGCCAGCATGGGCGGCGGCGACTTCATCGCCAGCCTCGGTACACAGCAGCACCGGCAGGCAATCGGCGGTTAAGACGGCGATGGGCAAACCAGGTGTAGCGGTATAAACCCCATCAGCCACAGGTGCAGGAGTCACTATGGGCCAGCGGGCGCTGAATACTTCAGTGCCGTGCACCTGCTCCACCCATTGCACAGGGCCTATACCCAAGCGCGCACTCAACAGTTGACGGTTAGCCGCCACCCGTTCAATGGCCTCCCCCACATGGGTAGCCAAATTAAACTCGCCATAGGGGGGCTGGCTAAAACCGGCAGCTTCCCCCGCCAATTGAGCCTGGGTAATCACCGCTTTAACCTGGGCCGGGGCTGGCCAGTCGGGAGCGAGCATAAGCGGCCTAGTCGTAACGGCGCATAAGCGTTAACAGTTCCAACATGTCCGGCGGCAGCGGCACCTGCCACTGGCACTGTTCTTCAGTCTGCGGGTGAATGAGGGAGAGGGCCTCGGCGTGCAATGCCTGGCGAGGAAAAGCCTTTACCGCCTCTAACACCTCTTCATTAATGACGCTGGAGCGCAGGCCTTTACCGCCGCCGCCATAGGCAGGATCGCCCACTAAAGGAAAGCGGTTGTGGCTCATATGCACACGGATCTGATGGGTGCGGCCCGTTTCCAACTTAATGCACAGGCGGGTGAAATAACTAAAGCGCTCCGCCACTTCATAATGGGTAATGGCCTCTTTGCCCTCCCCCGTTTTGCTGACCGCCATTTTTTTGCGGTGTTTACTGTCGCGGCCGATGGGCAAATTAATGGTGCCGCCGCTGATTACCCGGCCCACCACGATGGCCTGATACTGGCGGGAGACTTCCCGCGCCTGCAGCTGGCTGACCAGATGATTCTGCGCTTCAAGGGTTTTAGCAACCACCATCAAACCGGTGGTGTCTTTATCCAGGCGGTGCACTATGCCTGCTCTGGGTATGGCTGCCAGCTGGGGGCTGTGATGCAACAAGGCATTGAGCAAAGTGCCTTCACTATTACCGGCCGCCGGATGCACCACCATGCCTGCCGGTTTGTTCACCACTAAAATGGTGTCATCTTCAAATACTACATCCAGAGCTATGGCTTCGGCCTGCCAGTCTCCTTCGTCTTGAACTTCCACATCCAAAAACATAGCTTCGCCCCCCACTAATTTGCCATTGCCCTTAAAGGCCTGGCCGTTGAGGGTGAGTTCGCCATTTTTAATCCATTGTTGTAAGCGGGCGCGGGAAAACTGGGGGAACAATTGGGCACTGACCTGATCGAAGCGCTGCCCGCTAGCCTCATAGGGCACGGTGTGGTTTAGGGTTATTCGGCGTCTCATTGAGTTCTCATTAGCTACTGGCTACACTGCGCCCCCTGCCAACTAAGGCCTTAAGCAACGCAACTTCGGGTGGCAATTGCCACCCCCGCCAATGATACAGAGCCATGCCCCATGCGAGTACCTAAACTTTCCAGCGCCGTTATATTTCTCGCGGTTTTCAGCCTGATCAGCGGCTGCTCCTCTAAAAAAGAAGAAAAAATTAGCTCCGAACAAAAACTCTACGAAAAAGCTCAGCTCGCCCTCAACGCCAGCAACTGGGACAGCGCCATTAAAGCCCTGCAATTAATAGAAGAACACTATCCCTTCGGCAGCTATGGTGAGCAGAGCCAGCTGGAAATTATTTACGCCCACTACGAGGCGGATCAATTTGACGAGGCTATAGCCGCAGCTGACCGCTTTATTCGCTTGCATCCGCAACACCGCAATACCGACTACGCCTACTATATGCGCGGTATGGCGAGTTTTAATAAAGAACGCAGTTTTCTCTCGTCTTTATTATCCATCGACAACACCAACCGCGACCCAGGTGCAGCTAAAGATTCTTTAGCGCAATTTACCGACTTTTTAACTCGCTACCCCAAATCCCCCTATGCTCCGGATGCCCAAAAACGCATGGTGTATCTGCGCAATGTGCTGGCCCGCTATGAAATTCACGTGGCGAATTATTATTTTAAACGGGGCGCCTATTTAGCCGCCGCCAACCGCGGCCGCTATGTGGTAGAGAACTTTCAAACCACTCCAGCAGTGCCCGATGCACTGGCGG
>DAOQGS010000318.1:0-4746 GCA_035338675.1 Cellvibrionaceae bacterium | reverse complement strand
GGAGCTCAACCGCGCTCGCAACTGCAGTTATTTTGAGTTTCGCGCCAAAGTTGGACTGCACTCGATTAATAACCGCACGCACCTCTTCATCGCTGACTAGGCCGCCATTTTCGCCCAGGGAGAATTTTGGCCCTGCCTCGCGCTCAACATGCTTTAAGCGTACAAACACACCGCCATTGCGCGGCCATGCGTAAGGGTCAACATGCCGTTTAATTTCCTCCAGGCTAACACCCTTGGCAATAACGCCCTCGATGTCCTTGCCTTTCTTGGTTGTGTAAATCGTGGTAGGAGCGTCAGTGATAAATTTATCACCAATAATGCGGCCGTTAGCCCCGGTTTCTTCTTCTTTTTCTTTTGGCTCCAAATTCGGTGCTGGCTTAGGTACGTCAGGCACTTTGGCCTCTGTCAATTGTCCGCCTGGCGCAGCTCCGGCTTGGAAATTTTGCCCATCAAAAGACATAACCGGTTCTGGCGCAGGATTACCGCCAGCCGCTTCCCACTGCTTGCGCATCGAGGAGGGAATAGTAAGAGGCGTGAGCTCTATTAGCCGCTTAATAGCCTCGGTTACTTTCCCGCCAGGGATTTTCGCCACATGGGCGCTGCCCTGGCTATAAAAATCCCCAACAATATCGCGCAATAGGCGATCCAATTTAACCGCGAACACGGTTTTATTTTTATTGGATAGCGGCAAGGAAATCACCAGGCTTTTGTCGCGCCCAGCGCTAACCTTTATGGCCTTATCGGGACTCTTAACACCAATCTCTGCGCCTTCGCCCTGTAGGAATTTTGCAATGGCTTCCGGATCGCGAGCGACAAAATTTGAAACAGTGTCACCCTGCTCAAATTCGCCTTCTTTGCCGTATTTGCGCGGCAACAAAATGCCTTGATGCACAAGGCCTGCGCGGTCCGTGAAATTAACAATTTTGCCCCTCAGCTTTGCCGCCCCAGCAATTAGGTTACCAGTGGCGATATAGCGAATCTCCCGACGGTCCTCAGCTATTAGAGGGTTAAATATTTCCTCAAGCCCATCGGTACCCCTGCCGTCAAGATAATTAACAAACAGCCCGTTTTTCAATTGCCGGTAATTAACCGTGATTTGACGCGCGCCCGAGTTCACCATTAGGGTTAGCTTTAGCTTAGATGCAGCCCAAGGGTTGCCGCTGCCTTTTTTGTGGGTGTTTTTAATATCCACCACAACAGCAACAGACGACTCATCGCCAGTATCAATTACCATCCGGTCGCCAATTTTTAAGCCTTTGCGAATAGCCTCTACAGCCTCCTGCTTATCCTGCATTACCATTTCAACGGATTTTTGGGCGGCCTCAACTTTAATTTCTGCCGCCGTATGCGCATCTGCCAGCTTGGCTAATTTGGCTTGGTCTGCGTCCTCTTTTTCCCTATAAGCCTCCAGTGCGGCCAATTTCTTGGCGGCCTCGTCTTCGGCTTTTTTCACGTAGGCAATTGTCTCATCCAAATAGGCGCTATCGGCTTCCTTCTCGGCAATAATGGCGTTTGCCACTTCTAGCGGTTCTCTACCCTGCAAAGACTTCTTGAGCGCCGCGGCAGCCTCGCTTGCAGTTGGGGGCTTGCCCAGATACTTAGCATTAACCTTGTGCAAAGTTGTGTGCCCAGCAAAAACGCTATTTGGGTCTTTGCCTTCGTGCACAATTTTGCTTTCGAGAATATAGGCATCCAGGGGCAAATCTTGAGACACCAAATCATTCATGCCCACGCTATTGAGGTAATCAATTTTGGCAGCGTAAAGCGCCAATATTTCATCCATGGCCTGGCGCTGTTTCTTGGCATCGAGCAACGCCAGACGCCCGGTAAAGCGCAGCGCCAAATCGGGAAGGGCTGAATCTTCCGATCCTGATATTCCGGTCTCTTGAGCTATTATTGGGTTATCCTGCAGGAATTCATTTACCACCTGATCGCCGTATTTATTCATGAAATCAGGCGCCTCAAATGAGGTATCGCTTTTATCATTGGCGCTGGTGTTGGCGTTTAGTTTTGCCATCTTGGCCTTGGTAGTGGCCGTTGGGCGAATTTCTGAAGGCAGGTCCAAAGATAGGAATGTAAATTCTGGCAGCTCAACTTGGCCGGTTCTGTTAATTCTGCCGAGCATTTGCATTAATACGTTAATGTCCAGCATTGGCTGGGCAACAATCATATGGCGCGGGCTCTGGTCCTTAAATCGCTCGCTCGCGTGAATGCTTAACCCGGTTGATCCGGCCGCATTCAGAATCAGCGCGTCAATATTTCCATTGTTGAAATTATCCACGGTCTTGCGCCGGTCCTTAATTTGTTTGGCGCTGCGCTGCCCGAGCACCGGGACAGACCCAGAATAATCAACGAAATAGCCGCGCCCGGTAATTTCAGCCACTTCGATTCCGGCCTTTTTCAGCTCGTTTAGCATGTAATCAATAGGCGATGCTGGCAGGCTGCTCAAATCAATTTTGTTAATTTCGGCCTCTGCCTGGGTGTATACGTTTCGGGTGAGCAAATCCAGCTCGCCAAGCTCTACAGTGACGGCAACGCTCTTACCCTTCGAGTCTTTAAAGCTAACCCGGCGCGAGCGCTCCAGGGCGGTTTTTAGAATATCGTTGTAGGTGAATTTAACCGGGTCGCCAACCTTTAGCTTATGTTTCTCAACGTATTCAGCCAGGAATGAACCCATGGTATTTTCCAGGGCGATAACAGGCTTTTTGCCCTCTCGGTGCAGTGCAATTGCCTTTTCGGCCGCAGCCTTCACCTTAATTCCAAGCAGCAACTGCCTAATGTAATTGTGTACCACAGAGGTAAAGGGGTTGACGCTACCTGCCATGGCGTCTGCCCTATTGCCAGCCATCATGGCGGCCCCGCCAGGCGGCGCAATCCCCTTACCGTTTTCCTTAAACCACTCAACAAACATGCGGTTTGCCATAACGATATTGCGCAATCCGCGGTTCACCGAATCTGAAATTCGTTCCTGCTCAGACACGTTTGCTGTGTCCCGCACGAAATTCATTTTGATACCGGCAAATGAGCGCTCGCGCCTAAATAGCTGTCCATTGGCCGCCAACATATAGGCAACCACCTGCTGCAGCGGAACGCCACCGGAATTAACCGCGTCAATTAGTTCTTCAGGCGTATCAACCGCGTCCAATAGGTCGGTGCGGTAATACAGCGGCATATTGTCTGGGCGCTTGGCGTAGGTTGCAGACAAATAAACTACGGGGTTCCCCGCCAAGGCATCAAAAACAAATCCCGCTGTCGTATTGGTGGCGGTTTTTTTGTTGCCAAATTTGCCCTCTTTTTTCCGCTCTCCGGCCGCGTTGTGTGCCTCATCGAGAATGAATAGCGGATTTTTGAGCGCGCTAATGACATTGCGGCGAATATTGTCATCCCCGCGCAATTGGTCGTAAGTGGTGAATAGCGCTTGATAATTTGGAGGAAGATCGCCGGTATCGACAATGTTTCTTAATTTTTCCTGGTGCGCCTTACCCTTGCCCACAAATAGGGTTTCACCGTTGTACTCAACACCAACATCAGCATTAGTAATGAATGGGCGAATATTGCCTGAGCCAATATCAACCAAATCCCCGTACATATCCGAGAACAAATTAGGCTTTACTGTTATAAATACAGGGGTTTTGCCGTTGCGAACTGCGTAGCGGATTAATGACGCCGCCTGCCGCCCCTTACCAACGCCGGTTTGGTCGGCAATGATAATGCCGCGGTCGCGCGCCTCAATGTTATAAATGGCCGCCGCAACCGTATCAACCTGAAGCGCCATTAAGCCTTTGTGCGCCGCCTCTACAGATGGATACCCAAGCTTTTTGGCAACATACTCGTCAATATTGCCCACTTCGTTTTCAATATGGCGCAAAGCCCGCTGTGTGGCTTCGGCCATATTTTTTGGAGTTAATACGCTGTCATTAAACCCGGAGCTCGCGGCAACATACTCGGCCTGAAACTCTGACGCACCGCCCGTAACTACAGGTTTGCTAGAGTTGACACTGCTTCCATTACTTGGAAGAACGTCTGCTTTTCCACCAGCTGTTGAAGTTCCGGCTCCACTGGTTCCGTCTGGCTTGGCTCCAGTTCCAGCATTGGTAGCAGCATGTTTAATGCCGTGTCCTCGTATACTAGAGTCCACGCTATTGCTGCTAGATCCTCCATTCCATAGGTCAGGCTGTTGCTGCTGTCGTCCAGTTCCAGCGCTTCGCGTACCGCCCCGGCCTCCTCTCGTTCCGCCTGCTCCATCAGCATTAGCAGCTTTGCCTCCATTAGAGGTTTTATTTCCTCTAGCGCCTTCGGTTGCCGCGGCAGGCTCAGCAGTATTTTCGCTGTGTAGTTGAGTTCCGTATCGGCTGGAATCCAGTACTCGTTCAACGTGGTCATAAATATCTTCCCAAAAATCCAATCGTTTAATCGATCCTGATTCAGGCGCCATTTTTGAAGATGGCACCCTTCCGTTAATTGTAATAACGCGCACAGGCCATGATGCGCCCTGGCGAGAATAAAGATCGCCGCTAACTTCAAAATGATCAATCACATTATAGTGACTGTACAACCAATTGAAGAATACCCTATCGGCACCGCTACCAATAACACCAGCCTCGCGATTAGCTGCGATTATTATGGAGGCGCGCCCACCGTTTTTAATCGACTCAAGCGCCTTGGCAACAATTAAATGGTCGATCTTTTTGAACGCATAACCATCGTAATCAACAGTAGATGGTTTTCCAAATCGCTCCAGCGGTC
>DAOQGS010000317.1:0-4746 GCA_035338675.1 Cellvibrionaceae bacterium | reverse complement strand
CCTTATTGCACTGAGCTCACAACAGGCCGCAGCAGGTTTCCCTACTCTGTATGGCAAAATATTGTTAACCGCCAATAGTTATGATTTGGAAAAAAATAATTTTGCTTTAACCGCCGCAGGCGCCACAACCTATAAACACACCGGCGCAACCGGCGTTGCGACTGAATTAGATTCAGTTGCCGTTGAGAGCACAGGTTCGCGTTTAGGTGTGCAAGGTGATTTTGGTGTAGCCCACGATTTAACCGTTTTTTACCGCATTGAATACGGTATAGATGTGGATAACGGCACCAACAGCAATGGCCGCGAATTAAGCCAGCGCAACGTATTTGCCGGTATTAGAAGTGCCGATTGGGGGCAGGTGCTAGTCGGTAAAAACGATACGCCGTTAAAAACACTGCAGACTACCAGCGTTTTGCGCACTGATTTAGACCGTTTTAATGATTACCCGCTCGCTGATATAGGCACTTATTTAGCCGGGGAAAACCGCCCCGACAACGTTATTCAATACACCTCGCCCATTATTTTAGGCGGTTTAGAAGTTAACCTTGCCGCGATTCAAGCTGAGGAAACCGGCGTTGCAGTAAATGCCACCAATCAGCAAAACGACAATGGTTTTGCCACCGGTAAATCCCTCTCAGTTGTGTATGGCAAAGCCAAATGGTACGTGGGCGCCGCATACGAAACCAATGTGGCCACGGCGGATACTTTGCGTTTGGCCGGTGAAGTCACTATTGGCCCAGTTAAGTTAGGTGGTTTTTATCAAACCGCCGAGCGCCACGAAGATTACGACACCATCGGCGGCCTCACCTCTACTTTTGTGGGTTCAGCTGTGAATTCTCAGGGTGTGCAAAATGGCTTAAACCCACTGGCTGAATGGGATGGCGCTGCTGGCACCGCCTATAAAGAACAAGACGCGGTTGTACTCAACGGCCAATGGAAAATAGCCGGCCCTTGGGTTGCCAAAGTGCAAGTGGCCCAAGCCACCAGCACACCCAGCGCGGCGTTTGCCGATGTAGACACAGATGCGGCTGCAATCGGAGTGGATTACAACCTCAGCGAAGCGGCGCGTATTTTCAGCTATTACGCCAGCCTTAAAACCCGTGGGGATCAAAAAATTAATACGGTAGCGAGCGTGGATAAAACCTACGCAGTGGGCCTGGATTTACGTTTTTAATCACTGACATTCGCCATTGGCAGGTGCTCATTTAAGGGCACCTGTCTTTTTTTCAGAGATTCCTTAGCTTTTAGGTTGAAATTTTTATGCGCTTATTAACACAGATTTTTTTACTGGCAGTAACGGGATTTGCCGCCTCAGCGGGGTTTGCTAAAGAGGTGAAGTTATTAAACGTCTCCTACGACCCCACCCGTGAGTTGTACCGCGAATATAACGCAGCGTTTGCTAAATATTGGTTGGGTAAAACCGGTGATACGGTTACCGTTGAGCAGTCCCACGGCGGCTCCGGCGCCCAATCGCGGGCGGTGATTGATGGTTTACAAGCGGATGTAGTGACGCTTGCCCTGGCCGGTGACATTGATCCGCTGGCTAAAATAGGCAAATTATTGCCAGAAGATTGGCAAAACCGACTGGGCGATAACTCAGCGCCTTATACCTCTACCATTGTATTTTTAGTGCGCAAGGGCAACCCCAAACACATCAAAGATTGGGATGACCTGATTAAAAAAGGCGTTGAGGTTATTACCCCTAACCCCAAAACTTCCGGCGGTGCCCGTTGGAATTATTTAGCGGCTTGGGGCTTTGCGAAAAAGAAACTAGGCTCCGATGAAGCGGCGCAAGACTTTGTTAAAAAACTCTACAAAAATGTGCCCGTGCTTGACTCCGGTGCTCGCGGCGCCACCACTACCTTTGTACAACGTCAAATCGGTGATGTGTTGTTAACCTGGGAAAACGAAGCTTATTTAGCGGTGAATGAACTGGGCGCGGATAAGGTTGAAATTGTTGTGCCGTCCATCTCAATTGTCGCTGAGCCCTCCGTAAGCCTTGTGGATAAAAATGCCGAAGCCCATGGCACCAAAGAAGTGGCCCAAGAGTATTTAAAATTCCTCTACAGCAAAGAAGCGCAAAATATCATCGCTAAAAATTATTACCGGCCCCGCGATAAAGAAGTGGCCGCGGCCTACGCCAGTAAATTTCCTAGCATTGAGCTGATCACCATCGATCATTTCGGTGGATGGAAAAAGGCCCAGCCGGAACACTTTGGCGATGGTGGTATTTTCGATAAAATCTACCAATAAAAAATAAAAAACGCTTAACCCTAGGGTTAAGCGTTTTTTATTGCCACGAATGTGCCTGTCGCATTTATACGAGTTAACCGCCGCGTGTTGCACCAATAGAGATAGTTTAAATGAGTTTTGCCCCATCAGCGTCAAGCCCACCTGGGCAGACCATATCCACACCTAAAACAGCAAGCAAAAAGCAACCCTGGGTACAAAAATCGGTACTGCCGGGGTTTGGTTTGTCTTTGGGTTTTGCCACTTTATACGCAAGCCTTTTAGTGTTTATTCCCTTGGCCGGTTTACTGATAAAAAGCCTAGAGTTGCCGCTGGATCAGTTGTGGGATGTGATCAGTAATCGCCGGGCACTGGCTAGTTACCGCTTAACCTTTGGCGCCTCTTTAATTGCCGCCACCTTAAATTTATTTTTTGGTCTTATAGTGGCTTGGGTATTGGCCCGCTATAACTTTCCAGGCAAACGCATTGTGGATGCTATGGTGGATTTACCCTTTGCATTACCTACCGCCGTGGCCGGTATTGCGCTCACCGCTATTTATGCACCCAATGGTATTATCGGTCAGTGGTTTGCATTATTAGATATAAAAATTGCCTATACCTGGATCGGTGTAACCGTAGCCTTAACCTTTATTGGTTTGCCGTTTGTGGTGCGCACGGTGCAACCGGTATTAGTCGATTTAGAAACCGAAGCGGAAGAAGCGGCGGCCAGTTTAGGCGCCACGCGCTGGCAAACCTTTCGCTACATTATTATCCCTGCTCTTTTACCCTCGCTATTAACCGGCTTTGCACTGTCCTTTGCCCGCGCCATTGGTGAATACGGCTCGGTGGTGTTTATTAGCGGCAATATGCCCTACCGCACGGAAATTACTCCTCTACTGATTATGACCAAACTCGAACAATTTGATTATGCAGGTGCAGCTGCACTAGGTAGCATTATGCTGGTTATTTCTTTTGCCATTTTATTATTAATTAATGGGCTGCAGCACTGGAGCCATAAAAGGGCAGGGGGTTAAATATGCATAGTGTTGCCGCAAGCCTGCACCCACGCAGTACTAAACCTAGCCACGGCGCCACCACCGAGGCGCCCTGGATCCGCTACAGTTTAATTGCCGTTGCCCTGAGTTTTTTAGCGTTTTTTTTAATTGTGCCCTTAATGGTGGTGTTTACCGAGGCCTTTAGCAAGGGCGCCGGGGTGTATTTTGCAGCGATTACCGAGCCTGCTGCGGCCCACGCCATTAAATTAACTCTGATTGCCGCAGGCATCGCCGTGCCGCTCAATGTGGTATTTGGTTTGGCCGCCAGTTGGGCGATTGCCAAATTTCAATTTCGCGGCAAACAACTGGCGATTACTCTGATCGATTTACCCTTTGCCGTCTCCCCGGTTATTGCCGGTTTAATTTATATGCTGTTATTTGGCGCCCAGGGGTTAATGGGCGGCTGGTTAGCGGAGCATGATATTCGCATTATGTTTGCTATACCCGGCATAGTTTTAGCCACTATATTTATTACCTTCCCTTTTATTGCCCGCGAGTTAATTCCTTTAATGCAAGAGCAGGGCAAAGAGCAAGAAGAGGCGGCTATTACCCTGGGCGCTAATGGTTGGAAGATGTTTTTTCGCGTAACCCTACCTTCCATTAAATGGGGTTTGTTGTACGGCATTATTTTATGTAACGCCCGCGCCATGGGTGAGTTTGGTGCGGTGAGTGTGGTGAGCGGCAAAATTCGCGGCCATACCAATACTATGCCGCTGCATATCGAAATTTTATACAACGAGTATCAATTTGCGGCGGCCTTTGCGGTTGCCTCTTTGCTGGCGCTGTTGGCCTTAGTGACCCTGGTGCTCAAAAGTGCGCTGGAGTGGAAGGCTGCGCGGGAACACGAATTAGCTATCCGCACCGCCCAAGAATAATTGCCCTAGAGTAAGAATTTTTTATGAGTATCGAAGTTCGCAATTTACAGAAAAATTTTGGCCAATTTACGGCGTTAAATAATGTCTCTCTGGATTTTCCCACCGGTGAGTTAGTTGCATTGCTCGGCCCTTCCGGGTGTGGCAAAACAACGCTGTTGCGTATTATTGCCGGGTTAGAAAATCCCGATAGCGGCAGCGTATTATTTCACGGTGAGGATGCCACCGATGTACATGTGCGCGAGCGCAATGTGGGGTTTGTATTTCAGCACTACGCGTTATTTCGCCACATGACGGTATTTGACAATGTGGCCTTCGGTTTAACCGTGCGCCCCAAAGCCACGCGGCCGAGCAAAGAAGAAATTAAACGCCGCACCCATGAATTATTGACACTGGTGCAATTGGATTGGTTGGCCGATCGCTACCCCCACCAATTATCCGGCGGCCAGCGCCAGCGTATCGCCATCGCCCGCGCGCTAGCGGTGGAGCCAAAGGTTTTATTATTGGATGAACCCTTTGGCGCCCTAGATGCTAAGGTGCGCAAAGATTTGCGCCGCTGGTTGCGCAGGTTGCACGATGAATTACATATC
>DAOQGS010000316.1:0-4765 GCA_035338675.1 Cellvibrionaceae bacterium | reverse complement strand
GTATTGGGGGAAGCGGTGGCGAAACTCGCCCACTGCGCGGTTAATGTCCGCCCCTTGGGTCTCGGCAAGGCCAGTAGTGACCAGCCCCACCAGGGCCGGGTTGTTTTTTTCACAGATGACTTTTAAGGCTTCCACTATGTTGTCATCAGCACCCATGACCGAACTCACCTGATCCATAGCGGTGGTTTGCAGGGGCACCGGCTCGCGAAAGTGGCGCACAAAGAATACCTTGGCAAACGCCGTGCAGCCCTGGGAGCCGTGCATCAGGGGCACCGAGCGGGCCACCCCCAAAAAGGCCAAGGCGCCGCCGGAGGTTTGGCTGGTTTTTAAGGGGCTGACCGAGAGGGCCTTTTTGCGTTTGATGATCTCAGTCATAGGGCGGCCACTCCCTGCTCATGGTGATCCTGATCAAACTGGTTTTGATCAATCTGGCCCTGCTCGAATTGGCTGAGGGCAAGGCCTGGGCTTGATCCCCAGGGGGCGCTTTTGCGCACCGCTGCCCACACCGGGCTTTCAAGGGTCAAACACAGCTGGCGCACTAGCTCCAACATGCCTTCATAACCTGCATAGCCAAATTCCCGCTCCTGGTTAATATCCAAAAAGGGAATGCGCGCCTTGAGGGCCGTATACATGTTGCGGCCGCCCGCGATAAGGATATCGGCTTTGTAATCGGCCACGGTTTGCAGCAGCAGCTTGGGGTTGCCCTCATCGAGCATTTTCACATCATCCCCCATCAGCTCACGGATGCGCTGCTTGTCCTCTTCGGTGGACTTTTTAGTGCCCGTGGCCACCACCTTCATGCCCAAATCCTGCAGGGCGGAGATGACAGACCAAGACTTAACTCCACCGGTATATAAAAGAACCCGCTTGCCGTTCAGGCGCTCACGCCAGGGTTCAAGCAGCGCGCGAATGCGGGTTTCCTCCCGCTCGATAAGAGCTTCAGTGCGGGCGGTGAGGTCAGGGTCGTTAATCAAGCGGGCAAAATCCCGCAGGGATTGGGAGGTATCAGTAATGCCGTAAAAGCTGCCTTCAAACCAAGGGGTGCCGAATTTTTCCTGCAGTTTACGGGCGACGTTCAACATGGCTTTGGAGCACACCATCATGTTCACCTCCGCCCTGTGCATAGTTTGCACTTCGCGAAAACGGGCGTCGCCGGAGAGGGTGCAGAGCACTCGCAGACCCAACTCATCCAACAGGGGCAACACATGCCAGAACTCCCCGGCAATGTTGTATTCCCCTACCAGGTTCACATCGTGCACCTTGATGCCCGGGCGCTCCGTGCCCGCAGGCAGTGGGTCTGGCTCCCGGCTGCCGATCACATAACGCACCATGGCATCGCCTGCGATGCGGTTGCCTAAATTTTTAGTGCCGTAGAAACCAGCGGCATCCACCGGCACCACCGGCACATTCCAACGGGCCTGGGCCTCCCGGCAGATAGCGTCTACATCATCGCCAATCAGGGCGGGCACACAAGTGTTGTACACAAACACCGCTGGCGGCTGGTGATCTTCAATGGCTTGTTTAATGGCGTGAAAGAGGCGTTTTTCACTCTGGCCCATCACCACATCTTGCTCGGTAAGATCGGTGGTCATGCCGATACGGTAGAGATCCGGCCCCGAGGAGCGGGTGCCGCGGTTATCCCAAGAACTGCCCGCACAGGCAATTGGCCCGTGTACCACATGGGCCACATCGGCGATGGGCAGCAGCGCAATCTGCGCGCCATCAAAGGCACAACCGCCATCGGTGGCGCCAGGCTTAGGCTTAGCGCAGCCGGACTTCTCCTTTTTATTGTGTTCGCAGGCGGGTTCATCAAGCAGCTGGGCGATGTCCTTAGCTTTCATAGGCAGACCTTTCGCAAACAAAATTAAGGGGGCCACACAGGCAGTGGCGCTCTGGTGTGGAGGGGTTTGGTTAAATGGAGGGGTGCAAATGCCAGACCAGCGCTTAAGCGGCTGATTTTTAAGGACTTAGTGGGGATAAGTCGCTGTCGCAAAACCTACAAGGGGCGGGATTTGCACGATCTGCGACAAGGCGGTGGCCGGTAGGATTGGCGTAGGTGCGACAGGTGTTACAAGTGCGATTTCGCGCGCGACTGTAGGGGCGGCCCTTGTGGCCGCCCGCGCCCGGACACAGTTGAAGATAGGCACAACGGGCAACCACAATGGTTGCCCCTACGCAGAGTGTCCGAGGTTAAAAGGTGTGCAATTCACAGCCCGCAACTTGCCATTTACCTTGAAAGACCAGCACTTGCCGATACGTACGTAATGACGTACGCTTAAAACTCATACTGAGGAATTTACTATGCAAACATTATCAGCCAGTGAAGCGCGGGCAAATTTGTACCGTTTGCTCGACGAAACAGCCCAGTCCCACCAGCCCATTGGGATACAGGGCAAACGCAACAACGCTGTGCTCGTTTCGGCTGAGGATTGGGAAGCTATTCAAGAGACTCTCTACCTGCTCTCAGTTCCCGGTATGCGCGAATCAATCAAAGAGGGCATGGCCGAAGATCCCAGCGATTGCGCTGAGGAGTTGGACTGGTGACATGGAAGCTACTGTTTACAAAACAGGCGCAAAAAGACGCGCAAAAACTCTCAGCCGCTGGCCTAAAGAATAAGGCTCAGGAATTACTGCAAATAATTGAAGCCAACCCATATCAAAATCCCCCACCCTATGAAAAATTAGTGGGCGATTTGGCCGGTGCCTATTCCCGCCGCATTAACATTCAACACAGGCTCGTTTATCAGGTGTTGAGCGAAGAAAAAATTATCAAAGTGCTAAGACTTTGGACGCACTACGAATAAAACCAGCAGGCACGCGCGAAGCCCCAATTATCAGACCCTAAAGTGCTTGCGCAAAAAAGAATTATCAAGAAATTAACGAAATTTATTGTGCAGCGATTTTTACAGACTTTTTAGCTTTGTAGAATCGAACACACAGGATCAAAAGTATTAATGTTGCGAACCAATAGGGGAAGCGGACGATAAAAAAGGCCATCAATTGAAACCATATCTCGTTGGCGTAAGCGTCAGGAATTGGCGGCCCATGCAAAGTCGAGTACACATATAACAATCCATGACACGCAACTCCTAAAACCCAAACGGCAAAACCCGACCAATAGGGATAAAGGTTAAAAAAACGCTTCACGCAATAAATTCCTAACCAAGCGTATTATTATTTGCCATACCCCATATCCTTAATTTCCTTCAACCGCCCATCTTCAAAAATCAACAACTGCATAAACCGGGTAGAGCCAAAGTTATAAACCCACTCTTCAATCACCACCTGCACCGTTTCCACTTCCTCTTCACTCTGCCGGTCGCGGCGCTGGCGCAGTTCGTATAGGTCGTTATAGCCGCTGTAATCGTCGCGCACGGAGCGGTGTTTGCGCACGGTGCGGTATTCAATACGGGAATCTTTGGAGGCCGGGGGGCCGCATTTTTGTTCGACTTCAATCTTGCGCATGCCCTCGTCGATCACATCCGAGCCGCAGCGCAGTGCTAGGGCAACAGGGCTTAACAATAGGGAGCACAGCAGGGTGAGAATAGGTAACTTCATAAGGCGACCTTGGTAATAAGGCAGGCGAGCGGCCATGGTACAGCAAGAGTCTAGCAAGCTGATTTGTCGGAGCGCGCCTTTTGTGGCAAACAGGCCCAAGCGGTAATAAATACCGACTAAAACGCAGCATAATCCTCACTACCCACCACTTCCATGGAGCCTCATTATGGGCGCTAAAACCTGCATGCTGATATACCAAGACGAGGGTGCCAAGGGCGCTCTTGCCGAGTATCCGCCTCTTGATCGCGCGGCCACTGACCGGCTTGTCCAGGCGCTCTTTCCAGCCGCCAACCCCATAGGCACCGGCAGCCTGGCCAATACCCACCCGCCCAAACACAGCCTTTACGCGGGCTGTTTCGGCGGCCTGAGCATTGTTGCCGCCAGAGAATTCGGCGACGATCGCCCTTCGCGTTTGCCGCAGCGGTTTATCGACTACGGTAAAAACCAGCATATCTACCTACACGCCATGCACAGCGTGGTGGATTGGTTTGCGTTTGGGCATTGGCAGGGCGGTGTGCTGGTGCGCGCCCTGAGCCTTTCGCCCGACCGGGGCCTTATCGAAGACCTAGGTTCTAAAGAGCCATTTGAACAGGGGTTTTGGCACGGGGAACGGCCCGCCACTGCAGGGGCGGATGAGGACTACCCCTTAGCCTTTCACCCTCTGGATCTAGCTGAAGAGGCCCTTCAGGCCATTTTGGGGTTTCAGTTGGAGGGGCCGCTTAACCCCGACGCCCTGCAGCCAGAGCGAATCCCCCTGGTGGTGTACAGCCGCGCCAAACCCTGGTGGCAATTCTGGTAATCCCCTTGCGCCTGGTTCCGGCGCCCTAGTCGTCGAGCTGCGAGGACATGCAGCCAAATACAAATAAAAAACTTTCAGCAATTGCTTGCAGATGATAACAATTATCAAATAGGATGTGCTTGTATTCAAACCGGTACACACCTATGCACAGCTCAACGCTTAGCTTCGATGAAGCCTACTCAGCCGCCACACCTCAGGTGCGCCCCCGCGCCTATGGCAAGGCGGGCCTGTCGCCGGTGGCGAAGCTCAATTGTTTAGCCCTGGTGTGTCTGCTGAAAGTGGGCCTGGGGGTAATACTTCTGACGCACTGGAACAAGGGCGATGAGCAGCGCTTAGAAACCGTATTAACCGTGCGCACCCTGGCTGATGATACAGCGCCCCTACCCCTTGCAGCGCCGCCAGAGCCCA
>DAOQGS010000315.1:0-4766 GCA_035338675.1 Cellvibrionaceae bacterium | reverse complement strand
GCTGGCGATAAACTTACCTCTAAGCCAAATACTTCCTGAAATACATGATCCAACCACAGCCGCGACGGGGTGCCGCGAAATAAATAATAATGGTGCGCTAACAGATGCCAAATTTTGCGCGCATCCGTTTCAACCGCCGCACCATCCTTGCTGGGAATGCCCAGAGCCTCAAGGGAAATTCCTTGGCTGTAGAGCATCCGAAATACATAATGGTCGGGCCGGATTAATAATTCACTGGCGTTGCCAAACGGTTCGTTATCGGCAAACCAGCTGGGGTCCGTGTGGCCGTGGGGGCTTATGATGGGTAAATTTTTTATACTGGTGTAAAGTCGGCGGGCTATAGCGCGCTGCGCCGGGTCAGAGGAGAATAATCGGTCAGGATTTAATACCAGCGGTTGTGCTGCAGAGCGGTTCATGGCGTATCACCTTGTGCGCGGGCGAATTTAAACGTGAAGAAACTAAGGCCGGATAATAACCCAGTTACTCAGGGCGCTAAATAGCCAACAGGCAAAACTGCTTTAAAAACTATTATTACGGCACCCTAAGTTTAGAGTAGGCATAAACAGGGCTAGAATAGGGATAATGCAACGAAATTACCTGCCACCTATATTGGTTCGACAATTTACTTAAAGAGAAAACTATGCCGCAGATTCTTTCAATCGGTGAAGTAATGGTGGAATTATCCCCCGCCGGCAGCCACCAAAATAAGCGTTTAATGGCGTTGGGTTTTGCGGGTGACACCTATAACACGGCAGTTTATTTAGCGCGCTTAGGCCTTGAGGTGGGTTTTTTCACGCGCTTAGGTGACGACCCGTACAGCGCTGAAGCTATAGCGACCATGGCTGCCGAAGGCCTAGCTACGAGTGGGGTTGAAGTAATTCCCGGCCGTACAGCGGGCCTGTATATGATCGCCAACCAAGCCAATGGGGAGCGCAATTTTACGTTTTGGCGCAGCCAATCACCGGCGCGGGATTTATTTTCCAGCCAGCGTTCCTTGGCCACATTTAAACAGCACCTGCAGCAAACCCAGCAGGTTTATTTCAGCGGTATTACCCTCGCTATTTTAAGCGAAGCGGCACGGGTAGAATTTTTTAGTTTATTGCAAGGATTTCGCGCAAAGGGCGGTCGGGTGGTGTTCGACAATAATTATCGCCAAGCCCTCTGGCCCGATCAAAACTCAGCGCAAATAGCCATGCAGCAGGCACTTGAGTGCGCCGATAGCGCTTTGCTCACCGATGATGATTACGAGCGCCTATGGGGCAGTGCTGAATTTGCGCAGGTTTTACAGCGCTGCCGCAATGCGGGTGTTCATGAGGTGGTATTAAAACGCGGCTCTGATCCGGTGTGTGTTGCTTGGCGGGTCGGGCAAGGGGAATTGTTGACTGCAGAAGTGGCTGTGCCTGTGGTAAATGATGTTATTGACACCACTGCAGCCGGTGATAGTTTTAATGCGGGTTATTTAACTGCCCGTGCTCAGGGGCAAACGCCTGTAAAGGCGGCACAATTTGGCAGCCGCTGCGCCGCTATCGTAATTAGACATCGCGGCGCTATAGTTGAGCGGGAGGTTTTTTTAGCCGAGTTTATGCAAAACCAATATTATGTTTAATGATGAGATTTGTAGTTTGTAGCATGAGAGTTACCTTTGTGTTTTGGTTAGGATTCGACACCCATATTCAAAACCGGTAACTCTCTTATTTCAAGCCGAAGTGTCAGATTAGATCGTGACTAATACACTTTCAGCGCTACTGGGGAATCAGTTTGGTATTTAATTAAGTTCCTTTCGTTTAATTGCTTTACTTCGTTTAATCAATTCTTGTGTTTAATGTGTTCCTTTCGCTAAATCAGCCTAGAAATAAAGGCAGGCAAAAAAGCGTCCCTGCTTGTTCCTTGCCAATTCACCCATCCTGCTCTAAAGATCCTGCCCCGAGGTGATCTGCACGCTAGCCCGGCTACCGGCGGTGATGGGTAGGCCTGGGCGGGCGTCGGGTTGGCCGCCGCCGATCCAGATATCCGCCTTGCCTGCCACCACTGCCCGCTTGCCAGTCTCATCCACAGTGCTTAATTGCTCGGCCTGCAGTTCAAAGATCACATTCTCCGTGGCGCCTTTGGCGATTTTTATGCGCTGGAAGCCTGCGAGGCTGCGGATGGGGCTGCCTGGGATGTCTGGCCGCGCCAAGTACAGCTGCACCACTTCGTCGGCATCCCGTCCGCCGGTATTGGTGATGTTCACGCTTAACCGTAGGGTGTTACCGGGCTTCCATTGTTTGGGTTGCACTTTAATTTCCCCGAAGCGGAAGGCGCTGTAGGAGAGGCCGTAGCCGAAGGGGTAGAGGACTGGGCTTTTGTGGTAGCGGTAGGTGCGGTTACTCATGGAGTAATCGTTAAAGGCGGGCAACTGCTCGAGGGATTTATAGAAGGTGACCGGTAGGCGCCCGGCGGGGCTGACATCGCCTGCGAGTATGGCGGCAATGGCGTCGCCGCCTTGGCCGCCGGGGTACCAGGCTTCAAGCAATGCGGTGGCTTTAGCGTCCTCTTCGTTAACCGCAAGGGCGCTGCCGTTCATCAGTACCACTACTATGGGTTTACCGGTGGCATAGAGTTTTTCCAATAGGGCGCGCTGGCCTGCGGGTAGGGCAAGATCCGTGCGGTCGCCGCCGACAAAGCCGGGCATGGGCACGGGCATTTCTTCGCCTTCCACCTGGGCGGTTAGGCCGCCTGCAAAAATGATGGCATCGGCTGCATTCGCAGCGGCCAGGGCAGCTTGGGCGCCTGGGTCAGATGGAATGCTCCAAATGAGCTGCTCGTTGCCCTGTTCACCGCGCTGGAAGCTTTCAACCTTCAGGCTGTAGATCTGCCCGGCGTTAAGCTCGATGCTGCCGCTGGCAATCACCGCCCGCCAGTCGAGTTTCCAAGCGTCGATGATCAGCTGGTCGTTAACCCAAATGCGGTAACCGCCATCGGCCTTGTAGCGCAATGTGTAGCGGCCCGTCTCCGGCGCTTTGATAAAACCGCTCCAGCGCATGGCTGTTGAGCGCACGCTGTCTTTCCAGCTCACCTGTACGTTCGGCTCTACCTGCTGTTTAAGGGGCTTGGTGGCGAGGGTTTTATCGGCAAAACTTTTATCCGCAAAGTATTCCGCTTTAAGGCCGGGTTTTTTGCACTTGGCATCCACACACAAAACGCTATCAGGCACTGGAGCTTCCAAGGGGTAGAGCAGGCCGGTGCCCTGGGCGTAGCGCACGGCTCCTGTGCCAAAGCGTTTTTGCAGGCCTGTCAGTAAGGTTACCGGGTGGGAGGGCGAACCGTTGTAGTTGCCCACCAGGGCCTCGGTGCTATCGGCATTGGGGCCGATCACGGCGAGGGTTTTGATGCTGGCGCCGAGGGGTAAAAAGTTGTTCTGGTTCTTCAGCAGAACGATGGATTTTTCCGCCAGGGTTTGCGCCAGTTTGCGATTGTCGGGGGTGTCGTTGGCACTGGCGGTAATCTCGGGGAATACCTGCGGGCGCGGGTCGAACTGGCCTAAGCGCATGCGGGCGGTAAAGAGGCGAATCAGCGCGGTGTCTATTTGCTGTTGGCTGATGAGGCCTTTTTGCAGGGCCACGCGGATGTGGTCCGCTTCATCCGCATCGCCGCAAATGAGATCCATACCGGCATCAAAGGCGGCTTTGATGCCCGCTTCTGGCGTTGGGGTATAGGCGTGGTTTTTGGGGCTGTAGATGTCGTATACGGCAGCGCAGTCGGACACCACAAAACCCTCAAAGCCCCATTTGCCCCGCAAGGTATCTTTAATGAGTGCTTGGTTGGCGCAGGCGGGCACGCCGTTGATGGCGTTATAGGCGCACATCACTGAGCCTGCTTGGCCCTCCTGCACGGTGGCCTTAAAGGCGGGCAGGTAGGTTTCTTCTAAGTCTTTGGGGCTGGGGTTGACGTTATCCTTGTGGCGGGTCGCCTCGGGGCCGCTGTGTACGGCATAGTGTTTTGGGGTGGCGACGGTTTTTAAGTATTTAGGATCAGTACCCTGCAGGCCTTGTACATAGGCGACGCCTAGACGGGCAGTTAAATGGGGGTCTTCTCCATAGGTTTCCTGGCCCCGGCCCCAGCGCGGGTCGCGAAAGATATTAATGTTCGGTGCCCAAACGGTAAGGCCTGCAAACCAATCCGAGCCGCCAAAGCGGTGTTGCTTGGCATAGTGTTTGGCGCGAAATTCGGTGCTCACCACACCAGCCGCTTGTTTTAGCAGCGGTGCATCCCAGGCGGCCGCCATGCCGATGGCTTGGGGGAATACAGTAGCTTCCCCCAGGGCGGCAACCCCGTGTAGGCCTTCGTTCCACCAGTTGAACTCACGCACGCCGAGGCGCGGAATGGCCGGTGCGTCGTTAATTAATTGCGGGATTTTTTCCTCCCAACTCATGCGGCTCACCAAATCTTTAGCGCGCTCAACGGGGGTAAGTGCAAGGTTTTGATAGGGCAATTGGGGTTTTTGGGGCGGCTCTTCGGCCACTGCAAGGTGGCTAAACAAGCTTGCAGAACCCAGTGTTAGCCAGCTAACACGGCGTATCAGCGCGGGGATAAGCGATTGTGGCATGGTTAATCTCTTATTTTGAGGTGGTTTTGAGGTGGTTTTGAGGTGGTTTTTTGATGAAACCTGAGGATACAGACCAGGTGCGGCGCCTATTTATTTGTTTATAACCTAAAAACCGCAGTTGAACTTGTAGCGAGGGTGCCTAAGACGCTGGATATGGGCGCTTTTTTGCCAAAATTTGGCG
>DAOQGS010000314.1:0-4772 GCA_035338675.1 Cellvibrionaceae bacterium | reverse complement strand
GACCCGCTCAGCCAATATGGGAAAATCCTTGCGAATGGCGTTAACATCCAATTGGGTTTTAACCGGCGTTGTATGTTCCTGGGGACGCGACCAAGGACCGCTTTCCGATAAAAAATAATAATTGCCCGGCGTGTGTTGAGGTCGCGCACTAGGATGTAAAAACGGATCTTGGCTGGCGCGCGGTAAATGTACCGCGCTTGATGAGACGGGTGCCGAAGCGGCTGGTGCAATTAATCCTTGGCCGTACTGGGGCCCGTCCATAAGCAGCGCGCGCAATTGCGCTTCGGTGGGTAAACCAAATGCTTGAGGCGATATATCGCCGTAAAAGCTAAATGGTTCGACAGGCAATTGCGCTTGATGTTTTTGTGCAGGAACCTGTGTTGCCAGTTGCGCAGTGCTGGGCACTGATAATTGTGCAGCCTGCGCTGCTTGAGTATTCACAGGCAGCGCAAGATCTACACTTTCACCGGGCAGTGCATGAAAAAATGCATTGGCCAAGGCAGTGAGGTCGGCAATATCCAAAGGTAAATTAGGCTTTGTAGGTATCTGGGTAGTCATGGTACTTGCTTACATCCACGTCGTCTAAAACCGCCAAAGCATCTTCAGTTAATACCGCTAAAGAGCAATAGAGAGAAATTAAGTAGGAGGCGATGGCGTTGCGGCCAATGCCCATAAAGCGGATAGCAAGGCCTGGGCTTTGTTCACCGGCTAAACCGGGCTGATATAACCCCACCACGCCTTGACGTTTTTCGCCTACACGCAGCAATAAAATTTTAGTTTTACCATTTTCATCTACGGGTACTTTTTCCGATGGAATAATCGGAATGCCGCGCCAGGTTAAAAATTGTGAACCGAATAAACTCACCGTTGGCGGCGGCACACCGCGGCGGGTACATTCGCGGCCAAACGCAGCTATGGCCAGCGGATGAGTGAGAAAGAACCCCGGTTCTTTCCAGACTTTGGTAATTAATTCATCCAGGTCATCAGGTGTCGGTGCGCCGGTGAGAGTGCTGATGCGTTGGCTGTCGTCCACATTGGCGAGCAAGCCGTATTCTTTATTATTAATTAATTCACTTTCCTGCCGCTCTTTGATGGTTTCAACCGTTAAGCGCAGCTGCTCTTTAATTTGGTCGTGGGGGCTGTTGTATAAATCGGATACACGTGTATGCACATCGACTACGCTGGTCACCGCATTAAGAAAATATTCACGGGGATTTTCTTCGTAATCCACGAAGGTAGGTGTGATTTCAGCTTCATCGCGGCCTGAGCAGGTCACTGTTACACGAGTTGGGTTTTTAACCTTATTTAAGCGGAAAATACCGGCTTCCACCGGCAGCCATTGCAGCATGTGCACTAACCAGCGAGGTGAAATAGTGGAGAGTTGCGGGGTGGTTTTGGTGGCATTAGCCAGTTGCCGCGCGGCGTGATCGCCAAGGGCTAGCTGTAGATCTTGCTCATTACTCATAGCGGTATTCCAATGATGGCAAACTTATGAAATGGTGTATAACAATTTGATTGCCTGCGGGTAATAAATAACCTGCTGGCAAATAAATAGATGTGTTTTTACAACGCGATTACTAAAATTAGCTGCAGTTATCTGCTGAGCAGTGTGGGCGCACAAAATAGACACGCAGGCCTCGTCGGCGCGGCGCTATAATCCGGCAGAGCCTGCGCAAGGCTCAACCGCCTATAGGCATCAAAAGCTCAGGAAAAACAATTTTTTTCTGATTTTTAAACAGTAAGTGTTGATATTTAAACATTTATTTTGTATTGGGTTCTGCGGCAGATAGATAACGAATGCTATATGCCGGTGTGTTGGGCACTGTGGTGCTTTGTTCAGTGCTTTCTGTTCGAGTGCTGGGCGCTGGGGTTGGCAATTCAGCCAATAACAGGCTTAAGGATAAGCGAAATGCCTTGGCTAATTTTTCAATAGTAACGATTGAGACAAGGGTTTCGCCGCGTTCAATTTGCCCAAGGTACGAACGGTTTAAACCCGCTCGGTGCGCTAATGCCTCTTGGGACCAACCAAAGGATTTGCGAATAATGCGAATTTTTTGCCCGAACGCCTGGGTAATCGGTTCGTTAGATCGGTTCATCGGTGGATTCGCACAGCAGTTGTTGGCTATTGGCTTGGGTTACTTGGCTGCCCGCTGCCACGTTGCGCGTCAACCACACATTGCCGCCAATGACGGATCCTTTACCAATGGTAATACGGCCTAAGATTGTTGCTCCGGCATAGATCACTACGTCGTCTTCCACAATCGGATGCCGTGGCAGGCCTTTTTCTAAACTGCCTTGAGCGTCAACAGGAAAGCGTTTAGCGCCTAAGGTAACCGCTTGGTACAAGCGCACACGGGCGCCGATAATGGCTGTTTCACCTATTACCACACCTGTGCCGTGATCAATAAAAAAACCTGGGCCAATCTGTGCACCGGGATGTATATCAATACCGGTGCGGGAGTGAGCTAATTCCGCCAAAATGCGCGCCAGCAGCGGTAAATCCAAGCGGTATAATTCATGGGCTAAGCGGTGGTGAATAATGGCCGTAATGCCTGGGTAGCAGAGTAATACCTCATCAAATGAGCGCGCGGCTGGGTCGCCATTAAAAGCCGCTTGCACATCCCTATCCAACAGGCGGCGAATCTCCGGTAATTTTTGTGCAAACTGATGCACTATATTGCTGGCGTTTTGTTTTAATTCTGCGTTGAGGGCAATTTGATCGGTATTGCGGTGTTGTGTGCTATTGCGGTGGTAAAAACGCAGCTCTAACAATACTTGCTGCCACAATTCATTGAGGGCTAAATCCAGTGTGTGGCCCACATAAAAATCTTCAGTTTTAGCGCGCAAATCGGGTGGGCCTAAACGCAGCGGGAAAAGCGCGCCGCAAAGTTGCTCAAAAATTATTTCCAGCGCTTGGCGCGAGGGTAAATCCCGTTGGCCTAGTTCCTGTGAACGCCCCGCTAAATTGCGCCACTGGCTGCGGGCTTCGCGCAGTTCTTGCACTATTTGATCAATAGGCCATTGGCCTTTTTGTACGTCCTGATCAGGTGCCTTAACACTCATGGGTATCTCAATTTCATTGTTATTAATTATCTATTGCCTGCCGCGACGAAAATTCAGTGCGGTATCAACTGTACATCGATTTTTTTACGCAGCGATATTAGTCTTGCACCCAGGGTAAATTTTTCGCCCGCCAGCCGTTGGAGCCGCGCTGTTGGTTGCCGTCCAAATCACCTTCAAATCCTTCAATAATATTAAACGCATGGGTAAAACCCGCTTTGCTAGCTGCTTCTGCCGCTGCTGCAGAACGCTTGCCGCTGCGGCACAAAAATAACACCACCACATCTTTTGCTAATTTCTGCTCTAGCTCGCGTAAAAAACGCGGGTTTTTTATTAGGGCGGGACCAGTTTGCCAGGCGACATGTAATGTGTTTGGCACATGGCCAACAAATTTGCGTTCTTCAATTGCGCGCACATCTACGATATGGGCTTTACCGCTGGTAAATAAACGCCAGGCATCCTCCGGCGATACGCGCCCGGCGTAGCCGAGATTGCTTGCGGCGGCTTCTGCTTGGGCAGTTTGCAGTGCAAGGTCTAGTTCTGAATCAGGAATTTCGCTTGCCGCATCCGATGATTTGGCGGAGTTTAGATACACCACTGACATATGTTTTCCTCGGCGATTACTCGCGTGTGATTAAATGGGTGTGAGTTATTGCAACGAAATATAGTCAGGGCCTAAACGCAAGGGAAATAATATAAAGACATATTCTTATATAAAAATTTCACTGTGTAGATTTCATCAGCTGGCCTGTTGTTATCGGTGCACCTGGGCGCATTTGTGGTTCGGGTAAACATAGTTTTTGGCCAATATTAGGGGCCGAGATTTGCCCCTGGTGACAGCGGGCTGTATGCCGATCAGCGCTATTTAAACGCTGCGCCCCTGGTTGAATTTCAGTTGGCACAGTTATTTCTTATCTATGCTGAAATAGTATTCCTCAGGATCAGTTGAGTTTTTGGAAGCGTTGGTTATGTGTCAGTTGTTAGGTATGAGTTGCCAGAGTCCCGCCAGTATTGATTTCTCTTTACAGGGTTTTACCGCGCGGGGCGGCATGACGGATGAGCATAAAGATGGCTGGGGCATAGGGTTTTTTCGCCAGGCCCGCTGGCAGGTGTTTACCGATGCCAACCCAGCCGCCCATTCGCCGCTCACCAGTCAGTTGCAGCAGGAGAAAATTAAATCGGAGACGGTGCTGGCCCATATTCGCAAAGCCACAGTTGGGGAGGTCAACGAGCGCAACTGCCATCCATTTGTGCGCACCATAGCCGGGCAATCCTGGGTGTTTGCCCACAATGGGCACCTGCCGGACTATGCGCCGGCACTCAATGGTGATTATGTCCCCCGTGGCGACACCGATAGTGAAAAGGCTTTTTGTTGGCTGCTGCAGGAGGTGCAAGCGCGCTTGAGTTCTGATCAATTACAGGCGGCGGTGCCTACCTCTTTATTTGCGCTGCTGCACCAGCTCTGCCAGGAAATTGCCCAGGCGGGTGTGTTTAATATTTTATTGTCCAACGGCAATTGGTTATTTGGTTTTTGCTCGACCAATTTAAGTTATTTGCAGCGGCAGTATCCGTTTGCCGAGGCTCGGCTGGTGGACCTGGATGTGACCTTGGATTTAAATGCGGTTAATTCCCAGGATGATCGTATGGTGTTGTTATCCACCAAACCTTTAACTCATAACGAACCCTGGGTGAGCCTTAATAAGGGTGAAGCG
>DAOQGS010000313.1:0-4784 GCA_035338675.1 Cellvibrionaceae bacterium | reverse complement strand
GAGCCCAGCCTGCCCTTTATGCAGCCCATTGCCGTTACCGCCCCGCAATTTGTGGTGCAGGCCGCGGCCATTACGCCGCCCAGCCAAGTGGCTCCCGCAGCAGTGCAACCGCTGGCCGCACCGGCAGCCCCCGCCGCCCCACAGGCCGATGCCAACCCCTATTACCAAATGGTGCTGCGCCAAATCGCCCAGCACAAACGCTACCCCGCCCAGGCCAAGCGCATTCGCCAGCAGGGTTTGGTGGAGATCAGTTTTGAAATCAGCGCCGATGGCCGCTTGTTATCCGCCCAGGTGAGCCAATCCAGCCAGGTGCCCAGCTTGGATGCGGCCGCCTTAGCCGCCGTCACCAATGCCAGCCCCTTTCCCCCCATACCTGCAGAGCTGGGCGTGAGCCGTTTAAGGCTGAGCCTGCCGATTGAATTTTCCCTGCGTTAATTATTTACCTACTTTGGAACTAAACCCTATGTCTTCGCCTGTTTTACGCCCCCTCAACCTGCGCCAGCTGCTGAGCGCACCCGTTTTTGTCCTAGGCGCTGGCGTCAGCCACAGCTATGCCGCAGAGCCTACCGCAACCTCAAGGCTGGAAAAACTCACTGTGGAGGAGGCGGTAGTGGCTCCCAACGCCAACCCCCGCGCTCAAGAAGGCGCCCCCTACAAAGTGAACGAACTGGCCTCGCCCCTCTATACCCGCCCCATCGCCGATACCCCCAAAACCCTGCAGGTGATCTCCAAAGAAGCCATGCAGGACGCAGGGGTGCAAGACCTGGCCGATGTAATGCGCGCCCAGCCGGGCATTACCCTGGGCACGGGTGAAGGCGGCAATGCCTTTGGCGATCGCTTTATTATTCGCGGCTTTGAGGCCCGCAACGATGTGTTTGTGGACGGCGTGCGGGACCCAGGCGTCACCACACGAGAGACCTTTGCCGTGGAGCAGGTGGAAATTGCCAAGGGCCCCAACGCCAGCTTTGCAGGCCGCGGCACCACCGGCGGCGCGATCAATAACGTCACCAAAAAAGCGGGCGCCAGCGACTTTACCGATGTGGATCTGGGCCTGGGCACAGACGCGAAAAAACGTGTCACGGTGGATAACAACGCGGTGCTCACCGATACACTCGCCCTGCGCAGCAACCTGATGTACGGCGAGCGCGATCTGCCCGCCCGAGGGCTAGCCAGCGAACAGCGCCAGGGGGCCGCCTTTGCCGGTGCCTGGAAGGCGAGCGAGCAGTTCAGCCTGTTGGCCGATTATTACTACCAAGCCAGCGATGATGTGCCCGATGGCGGTATCGCCTGGGACCCCACCACCGGCGCCCCCATCAAAGGCCGCGATTACTTCGGCCAGATCGGCCGGGACTTTTGGCGCACCTCCAGCAACATAGGCACCTTGGTCGCCAAGTGGGATATCAGCAACACCCTGCGCTGGCAGACCACCCTGCGCGATGGCAAAACCACCAACCGCTATGTAATCTCCATATCCGGCCTGGCCGCCAACCCATCCCCCGGAGCCGGTGTGCCTGTGGGGGCGCAAACCCCCGGCGTGTTCGTAAGGGCCAACTCGCAAAACCGCAACCAAACGAATGACGCACAAACCCTGCAGAGCATCCTCAACTGGGACATAGCCCCCGGCGGCATGCAGCACTCCTTGGTGTTTGGCATTGAGGCGGCCGAAGAGGACATCACCAACCTGCCCTACAGCGACAGCCTGCGCGGCGCCAATGCGGGCACCCCCGGCAACCCCAATAACTTCTTCTGGCGGCAAAACGGCGGCAAGTTAACGGTGAATACCGCCGGCTACTCCACCCTCACAGTGGAGAGCCGCAGTGTATTTTTAATGGATACCTGGACCTTAAGCGAGCAGTGGGAATTATTCGCCGGGGCCCGCGCCGATCAGTTTGATTTCTCTGTCAACTCCGGCGCCACCGCCTACACAGGTGCCACCAACGGCGCCAAAACCTATGATGAATCCATGGGCAACGGCCATTTGGGACTGGTGTACAAGCCCACTGACTACGGCAATATCTATTTAAATTTCAGCACCTCCTCCAACCCCACCGGGGAACAATTAGATTCGGCCACCAACTGCGCCTACGGCGGTCTCTGCCAAAACGGCAACAACGCAGGTGCCGCCAGCGGCTTTACCCCCACGCCGGAGAAAAACACCAACTACGAGCTGGGCAGCAAATGGGAATTATTCGACGATGCCCTACTGCTCAGCGGCGCGGTATTTGAAATTATTAAAGAGGATGTAATCTCCACCACCAATGTGCCCAACAGCAACCCGGCCATTACCCTGGTGAACCAAGTGGGTGAATTACAAGTACGCGGGTTTGAATTAGCGGCCACCGGTAATATCAACGAGCGTTTATCCGTACAAACGGGCATCACCTGGTTGGATACCGAAATTACGCAATCGGATACCCCGAGTGAAATCGGGCAAAAATTCCCCAACACCGCCGAGAAGAGCGCGAACCTGCAATTGCGCTATCAATTATTGAATAAATTAGCCTTAGGTGGCCTAGTTACCTACAAAGGTGAAATTTGGGGCGGCACACCGAACGGCGGCACCACCAATAATAAAATCGACGCAAATACCCGTTTGGATTTAATGGCCGATTGGGAAATAAGCCAACAATTTAGCCTGCAATTTAACCTGCAAAATGCCACCGACGAAGTTTACTACGACGCCCTCTACCGCTCGGCAACGCCGTTTACTTATGTAGGCGAGGGGCGCAGCTTAACGGTTACCGCCAAAATGGCGTTTTAATTTCCAGCGAAAATGGTGTGAGCGGCACTTTTTAACCCGGCGGCAAAATAGATCGTCCTGATCTATTTTGCCTTTGCTGCACTAAAACGGGCGAAAATGCGCGGATTTTCTTGTTTTAGTGCAGCTCGCGGCGGTTTGCACCGCCGGGGCGGCATCCATGCCGCCAGTATTAACCCGGCGCTAAATGCCGCCGGGTTAATATTAACTGTACGGAAGCAAGGAGAACACATAGTTTCAGACCGCCAAAAAAAAGGACCTTTTTGACGAGCCTACAAGAAGGATGTATTTACGGCGTGTCTGAAATGATGTGTATTCATTGCGGGTAACTCGGTAATAAATGCAGCTCACACCCCATCAACCAACACGAGACTATTCATTATGTTAAAACTCGCCAGGCTTGTTATGTTCGTTTTAACTGCCGCCAGTGCCAAAACCTTCGCCGACGCCGACTGCCCCAAAGCGCCGCAAGATAAATGGTTGCCGGTGTATGAAATGCAGAAAAAAATTATCAACGACTACAAATTCGCCATTAAAAAATTTGCCACCACCGGTAATTGTTACGAAATTTATGGCTGGGCACTTAATGCCACCGGCACCCAATGGGAAAAAATTGAAGTGTATTTTGACCCAGTTACCGGCGCTATAGTTAAAAAAGTCAATGGCGATTAAACCCTGGCCCCTGCCCATCCGCTTAATTCACTGGTTGATGGTGGGCCTTATCACCGCCGACCTGTTGTTTTTAGAAACCGGCGAGCGGGCCCATAAATTCGTCGGCTTCACGCTGGCAGGCTTAGTCTGTATTCGTCTGGCGCTGTTGGGGTTGAGCCGCAACCCGGCCTATAAAATAAATCTGCCCAAACTCGCTGCCATCAAACAGCAAATAACCCAGCGCCAGTGGGCTTATACACACCACAGCCCCTTGGGCGCACTGATGATTTGCACCATTTGGGGTTTATTATTAGCCGCCGCAACCAGTGGTTATTTACAAACTACCGATGCCCTCTGGGGTGAGGAGTGGGTGGAGCAGCTGCACAGCGTTATTGTGTACAGTTTATTTACCGCCATCGCCCTGCATGTAAGTGCCATTGCACTCTTGCAACGCCGTGCTAAATTGCCCCTGGTACAGCGCATGTGGCGCGGCGTACCCGATAAAAATCCATAAAAGGCCAGGCTCATGTTAATTGTTATTGAAGCGCTGTTAAGCCGCGAAGAAGTAAACCTGGCGCGAGCGCAATTATTAAATGCCAGCTGGGTGGACGGCAAAGTGACTGCGGGCACACAATCGGCTGCAGTCAAAACCAATCGGCAATTAGCGGAAAACAGCCCGGTTGCCCAGCAACTCGGCGAATTAATTCTGCGCAAACTCGGCGCCAATCCGCTGTTTTTATCCGCCGCCGTGCCCGATAAAATATTTCCACCGCTATTTAACCGCTACGGCGTGGGTGAAGGTTTTGGCCTGCATATCGACAACGCTATTCGGCCGATCAAAGGTACCAGCCAAGCCATCCGCACCGATTTATCCGCCACTTTATTTTTTAGCGACGCCAGCGATTACGACGGCGGTGAGTTGCACATTGAAACCAGCTACGGCGCCCAAAGTGTGAAATTAAATGCCGGCGATCTAGTGCTCTACCCCGCCCGCAGTTTACACCGAGTGACCCAGGTCACCCGCGGTGAGCGTTTAGCTTCATTTTTTTGGTTGCAAAGCATGGTGCGCGACGACGCCCAGCGCAGTTTATTATTTGATTTAGACCAGAGCATCCAAGCGGTAGCCCAGGAATTGGGCGCCAACCACGGGGAAGTATTGCGCCTTACTGGTGTGTACCACAATTTATTGCGCACCTGGGCCAGTTGTTGACTCATCGTAACTATTCAGCACACTTTACTCCCTTCTTCCGCGCTGGCGGCAAATTCAGGAGGATTTAGCCATCCGGCATAATCGATTCGCGGTGTAGCAGTGGTGACTACAGGTTAGTGCAGACCGTCAAAAAGAGGGACCTTTTTGACGAGCCTACACGGATGT
>DAOQGS010000312.1:0-4785 GCA_035338675.1 Cellvibrionaceae bacterium | reverse complement strand
ACGACTGCATGGATGCAGGAGGTAGAGCAATGCAGGAGCAATTGCCGAGTTTACAACGAGTAAATGAGGACTTTTTGCCAAAATTTAACGCCGCCATAGCTAGCAAGGTAGTATTTCAACAAGTTGCTTATGCTTGGAGTAACCTATGCCCCATAGCCCATTAGTCTGCGAGTTAGCGGCCCTTAATTCCATGACCGATACCGAGCGCCTGGAATATTTTATGACCCGCGTATTTGAGGCGGAAGAAGTATGGTACCTAAGTAGCGCCAACCGCTTTTTCACCCGCACGATCAACGGCGAACATTATTTTCCACTCTGGCCCTATAAAATATTCGCCACCGAAGCGGCCCTTGATTATTGGCACGACGGCGCACCGGCGGCCTGTTCGTTAGAATATTTTATGGAGGAAATAATCGAGCAATTGCACGCACAGAATATTCTTTTAGATGTGATGCCGCGCGCAGAAGAACCCGGCAGCCTCATCAGTCCAAAACGCTTGCAGGCCATATTACAAGGCATGATCGACGCAGGCGAATACAGGCTCGATTCTTAACCCCAAGACAACATAAAACGCGAAATAACAAGCCCCCATCCCAGGCTTTAAATAAACCACTTTGAACTGATTCCTGGTTCATCGCCAGAGTATCAGTCATGAGCGCAAAAAATTCTCGCAGTAAAACCCAGGATAAATGGCAACATCACTTGCAAAACACCTGGCAAGATAAGTGGCGGCGCAATGATATTGCCTTTCACCAGCCCCAGGTAAACCCATTATTACAACAGTATTTGCCCAGTTTAAAACTGTGCCCTGGCGATCAAGTGCTGGTGCCCCTGTGCGGTAAAAGTGTGGATATGGATTGGTTTATACAACAGGGTTTAAGTGTAATAGGCGTTGAAGTAAGCGCTGTTGCCATCGCCGCCTATTTTGCCACCCTGGCCATCACACCCAAACAGCAGGTGCAGGGCAATTTTATTCGTTGGCAATTTGAACAGCGGCAAATTCTCTGCGGCGATATTTTTGATTTGCGTCTAAGAGACCTTAATAAAATTAAATTAGTCTACGACTGCGCCGCTCTTACCGCCCTGCCGCCGCAGCTGCGTATTTTGTATGTGGCTCATTTAAGGCGCACCTTGCCTTCTAGCAGCCCAATATTATTAATGACGGTGGAATCCAGCGAAACCAATCTAACCGCCCTTGATGCTCTGCCCTCGGCACAACGCATCGATAGCGAAGTCAGTGCGCTGTACCAAAAGGAATATCAAATTAAATTATTGCACGGAGCAAGTTGCGTGCGCATAGACCCAGAGCACCCCAGCATCGGTCCCTGCGCCCTTGATGAAAAGGTTTATTTACTCAACAAACTTGCCAAACCCTTAAATACGCCATGAACCACACACCCAACATTCGCTTTTTTATTAGCTACAGCGGCATGAAGTTGCCATTAAACCTGGTTAATGAAATCAGCCCCGAGCAAATGCACAACCGCAACACCTATTTTAAAGCCACCTACGATGAAGAAGGCAAAATGCTCCTCTGCCAAAAAATTGTTTATAACGAGGTGGATGTGCAGCACGAGTATGAATATTCCCAAGATGGAATACTTATATTTGCCAGAATAACCGAGGGTGATGAGATCCGCGAGCTCAACCTCGCCACAAGCGGTAAATTGTAAGCAGAATGTAAGTTACAATCGCTCAGCAAAAAGCACCATACAATAAACCCATGTCATAAAGCTAAGGATATACTGAGCAGCAAGCAGCCGTAGGGGCACCCCTTGTGGGTGCCCTCCTCGCCACACATACCAATATATAACCCAGGCGCAAGGGGGCAACCACAGGAGTTACATTCACACATCCATCCGCAATGTGAGTATCAACCCGGCGGCATTTAGTGCCGGGTTAATACTCGCGGCAAGGATGCCGCGCTCGGCGGTGCAAACCGCCGCGAGCTGCGTTAAAACAAGAAAATCCATGCATTTTCCCCAGGTTTAGCGCAGCGAAGGCAAAATAAATCAGGACGAACTATCTTGCCGCGGGGATAGTAACTACCGAGATTTAGCCTGTAATACACTGGCGAATTGCATTTTAAAAACAGGTACTTTCTTCCTTTAACACGCCTTTATTTGTTAATTAGAACGCCGCAAAAGCGAGCCAAGCAATCTATCAGATGCTTCCTTATGGCATAGCACAATGTAACCTTCACCCAGTTGTGAATCTCACTTGAAGGCGATTGTTATTCTTTAATACGCGCCAATCAATACACGCTTATACCCCCTTACCGAATATCCTGTATAGGCCGAATATAGTATCGCCTCACGACCCAATTACATCAATTTTGTGGCGTCCCTGCGCAACCTAGCTGCCGGGGAGCAATATAAACGCACATGTTGAAATGCACATCCCATGCAAATTCAAACCAGGTTAAAGCATCACCAAAAATAAATACTGCAAGCTGGCATTTAATATTGACACCATCGGCGTGATATACAATCATGCATAACGAATCACCCAATAGGTATACAATTATCGGAGTAGTCTATGTTTCCTCTATTAAAACAGCCCCACCCGAACCGTAACAGGCTCCGCTGCCAACTTTATGCTTCGGTATTGATCGCTGTTAACTGTTTTTTGCTGCCACCTGGTGCATATGCAGCGGAAGTGAAAGTCTATGCAGCGGCAAGCCTCACCG
Organism: Cellvibrionaceae bacterium; assembly: GCA_035338675.1. Lineage (GTDB taxonomy): Bacteria > Pseudomonadota > Gammaproteobacteria > Pseudomonadales > Cellvibrionaceae > CAMCXE01. The sequence continues at coordinate 2,096 of DAOQGS010000312.1, read as the reverse complement.
ATGCGTTAAGCGAACTCGCCCAGGCGTATCAAAAATCAACCCCTGCCTCCAGCATTAAAAACTCCTTCGCAAGCTCCGCAACCCTCGCGAAACAAATCGAAAATGGCGCCAATGCCGATGTATTTATTTCAGCCGATAAAGACTGGGCCGATTATTTAGAAAAGCGCAACCTCATCGATAAATCTAGCCGCACCAATTTGCTCGCCAACCAGCTTGTCCTCATAGCTCCTTTAAATGCCAGCCCACAGGTAACCCTGAGCAAAGGCGTTGACCTGGCCAAGGCTTTTAACGGTAAACTGTGCACCGGGGACCCAACTAGCGTGCCAGTGGGTAAATATGCCAAGCAGGCGCTGGACTATTTTAATAGCTGGAAAACAATAGAAAGCCGCGTGGTAGGCACTGAAGATGTGCGCACCGCATTAGCATTTGTGGAGCGCGGGGAATGTGGCCTGGGTATTGTGTACAGTACCGATGCCCAAATCAGTAAAAAAGTGCACATTGTGGCGCGCTTCCCCAGCGAAAGTCATGCCCCTATTATTTATCCCGGCGCACTCACTACTAAAGCCAATGCTGAAGCAAAACAATTTTGGCACTATTTACAAACCCCAGCAGCAGCGGAGGTATTTAAAAAATATGGTTTTCAAATCGACGCCAAATAATGGCCCACTGACAAACGGCCCTGAACAATAAGGACACCCCTGCCCGATGTTAACCGACGCCGAATGGCAAGTATTAGGCCTATCCACAAAGGTTGGCCTGTGTGCAACGCTGTTGTGTTTATTGCCCGGTATATTTTTCGGCTGGTTATTAGCGCGCCGGGATTTTTGGATAAAACCGGTTCTGGAGGCAGCCTTATTTATGCCCATGGTATTGCCGCCCACGGTGCCCGGTTATTTATTATTAATTACCTTTGGCAACCAAGGGGCCATTGGCCGCTGGCTTAAAGAGCATTTTAACCTGGAATTTGCCTTTAATTGGAAAGGCGCCGTGTTGGCATCGGCGGTTATCGCCTTTCCCCTAATGGTGCAGGCGGCAAAATTATCTGTACGCATGATTGACAGGCGCATTGAATTAGCCGCTAGCACATTAGGCGCAAGCCCTTTTAAAGTCTGGTACACCGTCACCTTACCGCTCATGCTGCCGGGTATTTTAATCGGCTCTATTATGGTATTTAGCCGCTCCCTCGGCGAATTTGGCGCCACCATAACCTTTGTGGGCAATATTGCTGGTGAAACCCGCACCCTGCCCCTGGCAATTTATTCGGCTACGCACCAAATCGACGGCGATAAAGACGCTATGCGTTTAATTTTTATCTGTATGGCATTGGCCTTTTGCTCGCTGTTAGCCAGCAATGTGTTAACCGCAAAAGTAGAGCGCTGGCTGGGTGAGCACCGTGCTTGAGGTGAATATTCAATTTCAGCGCGGCAGCCACAGGCTTATTGCCAACGCCTGTATCAATGCGCCAATTACCGGAATTTTAGGTGCATCTGGCAGTGGCAAAAGTACCTTTTTATCGGCCATAGTGGGCCTTATTAAACCCCACCAGGGCATTATTAAACTTAATGGTAAAACACTTTTTAACGCCAGCAGCCGAGAATGGGTGCCACCCCACAAGCGGCGAATAGGCTTGGTTTTTCAAGACGGTCAATTGTTGCCGCACCTGTCGGTAAAACGTAATTTATTATACGGCTACCACAACACCCCTCATGAGGAGCGCCGCTTTACGCTGGATTCTGTAGTGGAATTATTAGAGCTGGCCCCCTTATTAAACCGCCACCCCAAAGCGCTCTCCGGTGGCGAACGGCAAAGGGTAGCACTGGGACGAGCGGTGTTGTATTCACCGCACTTATTATTATTGGATGAGCCTTTATCCGCCTTAGACGAGCGCTTAAAACAACAAATTTTGCCGTTTTTTGCGCGCATATACAGCGAATGCACTATCCCTATGATTTACGTAAGCCACGCCCAAAGTGAAATTGATTATTTAACCGATACCTGCCTACAAGTGGCAGACGGCGAATTAAAATCGCTTTAACCAATAACTAGGGAACCTCTGAAAAATGTAGGCGGCGAAGCACTAGCTAGGCGAATTTGGC
>DAOQGS010000311.1:0-4788 GCA_035338675.1 Cellvibrionaceae bacterium | reverse complement strand
CATGTCCGGCATTACTCTTTTTATCGTTTCCGTTATTGCCATTGCGCTACTGGCGATAGCGTTTTTTGTTAAGCGGCCTACTCAGTATTTTAAATCCGGGGAAGGCAAGGGCGTTTTATTTGGTATTGCTGCCGCAATTGGCGCCTGTGTTTCAGTTGCTCTATTCGCATTCTCGCTTAAATCCCAAGCGCTGGAATACTTTAAATCCGGCGAGGTGTATTTGGGGTTAGATGCCACTAATAAGATTAGCCCCATGTGTTACGCGGGCGAAAATTCCGACCGGCTTACCTCGAATCTGGGTGTGCGCGCATCGCTTATTAGAAGTGACGACGGGCAGGCGAGCGTTAACTTTAAATACACACACCACTCCTGCGCATTTAACGCCGATAACCGGGCCTACGATGCGCTGGGGTTAGAGGCTGTTTATAAAATCTGGTGAGCGCTCGCGCTTAATAAATATTAAAAAAGTGGGTGCTCTGTGATTCAGACTCGACAAGTATCAGTAACCATAAGTGATTTTGATGGTGCTCCCCTGGCTGGCGCCAAGGTGAGTATTAAGTTGGTTGGCCTTGGCAAAGGTACAGGTGGTTTTGTTGCGCCCAATATAAAATCGCAACTCACCAATAATTCAGGTGTGTGCACGTTTACGCTTTGGCAAAATGAGGGCGCGTACAGCGATACGCACTATGAGATAAAAAGTTGGCACCCGATTACTGGGCGCCACATTCATTCCGGCGAGGAATTTATTGTAGGCGGCGAAAATGCCGATATTCGCGACCTTATAAATCTCCCGCCTGGCAGCACCTATTTGCCAAGGCCTGCAACCTCATTCAACAAGCGTATTGTAATTTTGGGAAGCTCCGTGGCTGCTGGCTCTGGCGCTTCCTATGGCTGGGGCGCAAGACTTGCCAGCGCGCTATTGGCACTGGGTTACGAGGTAATTAATGTTTCGATTAGCGGAAATAAAACTAGCGACTGCATTAACCGGTTTTACTCGGATGTTGCGCCTCTTAATCCGTATGCGGTAATTATCGGGCTAAGCCTGGCGAATGAGGGGCTTGCCAGCTTGGCAAACCATGAGGCGGTTTACCGATCATTTATTAATGGTATTTCGCAGCTAATTGAAATGAATCGGCAGATTGGCGCGCACACGATTATTGGCGGTGTGTACGCTCAGAATGTCTACACGGCCAAGGAATATTACTATTTAAAATTGGCCGACTCGCAATTGAGCAAAATTGAGGGTGTGCCTTATATTCCGTTCCTCGGACAAATAGACGACGGCTCAGGGCATTGGGAGTCTGGCATGTTTACGGATGCTGGACACCCTAATGATATTGGTGCCGAGTCGATGTTTAGGGCCTTCGATTTAAAATTATTCAATAATTTAAATCGGTATCGAGCCGCGTTAAATGTTGTTAATGGTTGGGCGCTGAAGCTCCCCTCTACGGCTGGCGCAATGCCGTTCTATTACCAGCCGGATACCCCCTTCGGTTGCGTAACCGTCATGTTTAAGCTGAGGTTCGGGGCTGCAAGTCTTATAGGCCAGCCGATTTGCTCCTTGGTTGGGTCGTTTGCCATACCATTGCGAATAAAAAATCAGCTCGGCAATTACGAAGTTGCTGCAGGTTATACCACCATAATTGATTCCGGCATTGCCTCAACTGGGCCGGATGCGAGATGGCTCACCATTGTTTTTGATTACCACGTAAACGTCGCAAAACTCTATGTGGATGGCGTTTTTTCTGGGCAAGCAGTGGCTGCCGGTGCCAGTGATATAACTGCCGTTGCGTGGGCTCAAAGGCCTGATAGTCTAGGCTTTGACGGCCTGGATTATGAATATTCTCAATTCATGGTTTGGCGAACAGCGCTAACGGCCGATCAGGTGTTGGCGGTAACTCGCGGGGAAATTTATACCGGCGGCTTAGTTGTTTATTCCCCTTGTGCCGATGGCCTTGCCCTTCAGGACGCAAGACTGACAAACCTAGCGCCCACCGACGGCGCAATTCTCCTGGGCGCTCAGCCCGCCCTCGTATAGTCCTCCAAGGTAATCCATGAGTATATCGCTTGGCCCATTTCTTGGCTTAATGCCGAAGGCTGACCCAAAATTATTAAATCCACAATTTGCCCAGGTGGCGCTTGATTGTGATTTAAGTACAGGGTCGCTTGCTCCTGCCCGCGCCCCTGGTGCATCCATTGGGGCCTTGCTCAGCGGCACTAAAACACTCCATTGGTTTAACCCGGCCTCTAACGGCGGCGCTGGCTATTGGCTGCAGTTTTCCGGCGATGTGGACGTGGTGCGGGGGCCGATTGCAGATGACCCCTATTTGCGCACCTATTTCACAGGCGATGGGGTTCCAAAGTACACCACTGTGACGCTGGCGCAACAGGGGGCGGGGCCATACCCTGGCGCCTCGCGCAATCTGGGATTGCCCGCGCCCTCTGCGCCTACTGCTGCAGGCCCAAGTGGAACTCCGCCCCCTGGTGGCCAAAAAATCCAAACCGCCTATGTCATGACCTATGTAAGCGATATTGGCGAGGAGGGGCCGCCCAGTGAGCCTAGCAATATCATTGACCGGTGGGACGGCGGCACGGTGAATTTAACCGGGTTATCGGTTGCGTCTGGCTCTTTTGTCATTGTGGCCAAGCGCATTTACCGCATTGAGCTAAACGACGTTTATCAGTTTGTGGGAGAGGTTGGCGCGGCCACTACGACCTTTACCGATAACTTTGATACTGAGTTTTTAGGCGAGCCGGTGCCAAGCTCTGAGTGGGTTGCGCCAAGCCCAGATATGAAAGGCCTGGTGGTTTTGCCTGGAGGAATCATGGCCGGGGCCTGGGGCAATACGATTGCATTCAGCGAGCCCTATCAGCCCCATGCCTGGCCTATTCGCTATCGCCTGGCGCTGGATTATGACGTGGTGGCCATGGCTGTATCAGCCTATGGGCTTGTTGTGGGCACTACTGGCACACCTTATTTGGTGTCCGGCTCAAGCCCTGACGCCATGGGGCAAACCAAGCTGGAGCTGGCTGCTGCCTGCGTATCGAAGCGCTCAATGGTCGATATGGGCGACTTTGTTGTGTATGCCACGGCTGACGGCCTGGTTGGTGCTGGCGGGAATGGTGCGAGACTAATAACCGCCGAACACATTACGCCCAAGCAATGGCGCACCCGCTATAACCCCGCGCTCATTCATGCCGTGCGATGGGGTGAGCGGTATTTGGGTTTTTACCCGGGTGGCGCTTTTACGTTTTCACCCAGCGAGGGATTTAAGGATTTTACCCAGACTGCTGATTGCACATTTCTGGACGAGGCCAAAGGCGATATCTACATAAAAACCGGCGTCCAGTTGCGCAAGTGGGATGAGGGCGGCGCTACTAGCTACACCTACCGGACCAAGATTTTCTCCATCCCTCCATCGCGGCCGTTTATGGCCTGCAAGGTATCTGCATCCAGCTATCCCGTTACCCTGAAATTCTATGCCGACGGCGTTCTGAAAAAGACCAAGGCCGTGCAAAACGATGCCGCCTTCCGCTTGCCCGCCAATAAGCGCTACAGCGAGTGCGAGATTGAGCTAACCGGCACGGCAACTGTGAGCGGCCTGCAGGTGGCTGCCACTATGAGCGAGATTGTCTAATGGCCGGCAAAGCATTACCGCCAAGCGGCGGGGGGTATGACCCCAAATTTAAGGCCCTGCTCGATAAGCTGAGCGAGCGGGTAGATGTACTTTCGGATCACCGGGGCGACCCGCTAGATAGGGCGCTCACTCCTCGCGACCTGCTGGACCTTGGGCTTGCCAAGCGAATTGGCAGGGCGGCCCAGCGCCTGGTGTCCGGTAGCAACCTTGTGGCCACCACTGGCCCCGGCAGTTCTGCCATTCCCCCGGCGCCAACCGGTTTTACAGTTACCGGCGGCCTTTCGCACATTTTCTTAGAGTGGGATAACGCCCGCGAGGCCTACGGCAACCACGGCTATACCGCCATATTCCGCAATTCAGTTGATAACCTGGCCAATGCCGTAGAGGTGGCGCAAACCGCTAGCAGTTTTAACTTTGCTGATATGGATGTGCATTTCGGGGTTAACTATTACTACTGGATTCGGTTTGTCAGTGCCTCCAATGTGATGGGGCCACCCAACAGCCCTGCTGGCACCCTGGGCAAGGTGGCGGAAGATCCTGCCGAGCTGCTGGAAAGGCTTAGTGGGGAGATTGGGCGCACCCAATTAGCCGAAGCGCTGCGCACCGAAATAGACGACATTGCCGACGATATTGCGGCGCTTGAAGCGGTGTATGGCGATACCGCCACTGCCGCCCAGGCGGCGGCGGATGCGGCGGCGGCGGCCACTCAGGCCTTGGGCGCGAGGGCGGATGCTGTTCAGGCTAGAACGGATGCCATAGCAGCGCAGACCGCAGCGGTAAACGCTAAAAATATTGCAATTGTTGAGGCGGGCAACGCTCTCACCAAGGCCAACGAGGCGTCGGCATCTGCCCTAACAGCATCCACGGCCGGAGCAACGGCTACCAGCAAGGCGGCTGAGGCGGCTACTAGCGCCACCAGTTCGGCCGGTTCCGCAGCCTCTGCGCAGTCAAGCGCCGAGCTTGCCGCCACTAGCGCAACAGCATCTGGCAATTCAGCCACTGCAGCCGCGTCAAGCGCAAGCAGTGCATCATCAAGCGCCACCGCAGCCGGAACATCGGCAAGTGCTGCCAACACATCGAAGCTTGCGGCAGAGACGGCGTTAGCGGGTGCTCAGTCCGCACAATCATCTGCGGTTTCAGCCAAAAACGA
>DAOQGS010000310.1:0-4795 GCA_035338675.1 Cellvibrionaceae bacterium | reverse complement strand
CCCACCGCAATAGCGAATAACCAGCTCAGCAATAGGCTGCCAAATCCCACCCAATGGCTAATCAGCCACGCCAACACAAGTTCAAGGCCCAACCAAATACCAATAATTTTGCGCATCAACCTGTGTCTCACCTACAGCGAATGGCAGGCTATCTTGGGGGCCGCGAGGGAAATTCAAGCGCCAGGGGTGAAAACAATTAGCATCCAGGCTCCATCTGAGCGAGGCGATGGCATTAAGCTGAGGATAAGCCCCCCTCAAATCAATGTGAATCTCCCAATGGGGAAAAGCCGTGGGGGCGCCCCTTGAGTGCCCGCTGCCGCGTAAATCCTGATCAGGGCAGAGGCATAAACTGGGCAACCACAAGGGTTGCCCCCAGGATCCTGCTTAATTGCCCCTTAAGTAGCCCAGCTAGGTAGTCTCACACCGAAATTGCGCGCCAGAATCCCTAACTTAAATGGCATTGCCTGAGGGGCATCACCCGAAGCGCGCAAGCCGCAGTTTACGGTTGCGCAGTATTTTTGAATTTTTGCCCCTTACCCGCTAGTGTGCGCGATTGCCATCAGAGCCCCCAGCCATGCCCTCGCTGTCTACCCTTCTGCGCCCCTACGGTGATAAATCCGTCATTAGTGTTTTTGTCCTGGGCATCAGCAGTGGTTTCCCCTGGGTTATGATCGGCTCGGCCCTCAGCCTCTGGCTTAAAGAGGCCCACTTAAGCCGCAGCGCCATAGGCTTTGCCGGGTTAATTTTTAGTGTTTACGCCATTAATTTCCTCTGGGCGCCCCTACTTGATCGCTATGCACCGCGGCTGGGGCCGCTGGGTAAACGCCGCGCTTGGATTGCAATTTGCCAACTGGCTATTGCCATCTGCTGCTGGGCCATGGGCTTATTTAATCCCGTGGATGCCGCCGCCGCGCTTATGGCAGTGGCGTTACTGCTGGCGTTTTGTTCGGCTACCCAGGATGTGGCGGTGGACGCCTACCGCACAGATGGGCTCAAGCTGGATGATGCGAAGAATCTCTCGGCCAACTCGGTGGCCACCATGGCCGGTTGGTGGACGGGTTATGCGGGGCTCGGCGGCCTGCCTTTGATTCTTTCCGACCACGGCTGGAGCTGGCCCCAGCTGTACTGGTTGATGGCGGGTATCATGCTGTTGCTGTGGGCCATCACCGGCTTCCTGCCGGACCCACCCAACCGCCATGTCCACCAAACCGATCAAGCCGCCTACACCTACCCATTACCGGGCCTTGGCAAAATTAAACTCGCAGGCTTAATGCTGGGGCCATTTTTATTGATTTTGTGGGGCGCACTGGCCGGCGCTGGCATTAGCTGGGCGCTTATTCCAGGGCTTGCCAGTGACTACCTCACAGCCCTGCTCATTATGCTGGGCTTAGTGAACCTAATCCTTATCATCCGCGCCCTGATGCAAGTGCCCAGGCCCGCCCAGGTTGCAACGGCCACCCCCAGCGACCGGCTGCTGCATTGGCTGATGACCACTATTATTGAGCCTTTAGATGAATTCTTCCGCCGCCAGGGCACCCGCTACGCACTGAGCCTGTTGGCCTTTATGCTGGTATTTAAGCTCGGCGAAGCCATGCTGGGGCGCATGTCTATTGTTTTTTACAAGGAGGTGGGGTTTAGCAATACGGACATTGCCGAGTATTCCAAATTGCTCACCTGGTGGGCGACCGTCCTATTCGCCATTCCCTGCGGCCTGCTCAACGCCCGCCTGGGCACTTTTAAGGGCTTGTTTTTGGCGGGCATATTTATGGCGGCCAGCAACCTTATGTTCAGCCTCATCGCCATCAAGGGGCCGGATACGTTTTGGCTCGGGGCCGCTGTATTAGTGGATGGATTTACCTCGGCATGGGCCACGGTGGCTTTTGTGGCGTTTATCTCCGCCCAGTGCAATCAAAAATTCTCCGCCACCCAATACGCCCTCTTCGCCTCCATCGGCAATTTTGGCCGCACGAATATAGCGGCCAACAGCGGCGTGTTGGTGACGGCACTAGGGGGCAATTGGGCGTTATTTTTTATCTTGACCAGCCTGATGGTGATACCAGGATTGTGGATTTTATGGCGGCTGCGCAATGCGCTAGAAGGAGCAGTAAAAACATAGAAGGCCCATTAGCCCCAGGGCGTTCAAGGGAGCGGGTTACATCCATGCAACAGGGGAGAGCTGACTTAAGCAAGCCCAGGGGCTAACAGGTGGGGCCATCTTATGACTTGCCTTGCGAGCCGGTCAAGCTTTTAACAATTATTTTTAGAATATGCTGTAAGCTATTAATTCTATTAAGTATTTACCATCCCCTTAAAGCCAGCAGCGCAAGCGCCCCCAACCAAAACCACAGGCTGCGGCGCAGCAGCCTTGCCATGGCAAATAGCTCGCGGCGGGTTACATCCACCGTTTGTCGGCCGCCTTCCATCACGCCCAGCGCACCTAAAACATAGTGCGTGATAATTTCGGCGCTGCTGCGCTGAGAGCAGGATAAGCAACTGAGCCAGCGCTGGATGCCCGTTAAAAAATTGCCCGTAAACGCGAAGGTAAGCCCCAGCAAACGCACCGCAGGCCACTCCACATACCACAAGAACCTGCCCAACGGCGGCCAGTTGTTATGCTGCGCACTGATGCACAGCAGCCGATAACCTAATGCTGCAGCGGGGCCGAGTAGGCAAAACCAAAACAACACCGCAAAAAACTGGCAAAAGCCCAGATAGGCCGCGCGCTCCAGCACCGCTTTATTCAGTGCCTGCCAATCCCCCTCGGCCACAAGGGCAGCGCCCTCTAGCTGCCGATACACTTCACTGGCTGCCCCCCAATCCTCCGCCCGTCCGGCATTAATGAACTGCTCAACAGCCTGCTTGTGGGCAGCGCTGGCAATACTCAACCAGAGCACCGCGGCAGCCAGTGGCAAGGCTAACCACCATGCATGGACGGCCAACCATAAATAGGCCGCCGCCACCGCCAAAGTAGGCAGCCCTATCACCCAAACTGCCCCCGCCACAGTTTGCGCAGCTTTATGGATGCGGGCCTGCCAGCTGCCCCCAAGGGGCTGTACACCAAACAACTGCACCGCACTTAATGCTAATAAAATCGCTAAAAAAGCCATTTTTGCCCCTTGGCTGCAACTAGTAAAACGGATAACCAGAACAATACTTAATTCAGAGTGTACGCAATGGCTACAGGGGCAGCAAACCGCAAGCCAGGGCTTACAGCCATGTAAAAGACTTTGCTAAAAAGCGCTCGCCCCCTTGGCTGTGAAGGCCCTTTGCGTTTTTTAGGGGGATAAAATGCCGTGAAAATAATCCCAATCAAACGCCGGGCCGGGATCGGTTTTGCGCCCCGGCGCTATATGGCTATGGCCGACGATCCGCGCCGGGGTAATCAGCGGAAACTCAGCCATCAAGGCACGCGCAAGCGCCGCGAGGGTTTGATACTGAGCGGCCGTAAACGCAAGCTCATCGGAGCCCTCAAGCTCAATCCCAATGGAATAATCGTTACAGTTAGGGCGCCCTTCAAAGCTCGATACACCCGCGTGCCAGGCCCGCTCGTACAGGTTAACAAACTGCACCAGTAAACCGGCCCGATCGATTAAACAGTGGGCAGACACCTGCAGCTCGGCGATGGCCGCAAAATAAGGGTGAAGGCTGGTGTCCAAGCGGTTTTGAAAAAAAGCCTCCACATGACCGCCACCAAATTCACCGGGTGGCAAACTGATGTTATGTACCACCAGAAGGCTGATATCACCAGCGCTCGGGCGGGCAGAATAATTGGGTGAGGCCACCCAACGCGCAGGCTGAATAAGCCCGTTAGAAATATCAAACGCCATGGGCATTCTCAGTAGATAAATAGGCCAACCGGCCAGATAAAACCGGTATTTTCCACCGAGGTACGCCTTCGGCACAAATCCTTAAAGCGCACCGATAGGCGAAGGACAGGATTAAACCTTAATAGTGCACCATGCGCCGCCCCCGCTACGCCAGCAGTAATGCTCAAGTCTTCAACACCTGAACCCCAACGAGAGTGCGGCCAGGTCAAGTTATTCTGCTTTAGCTCTATTTCACGCGCCAGCAAGGCTTCACACGCCAATATGTTGCCGTCAGTAATTTGACCTGCGCCTAAACCTTGACTATTACTTACTGGCCTAGGGCGCTGATGTTTCGACATATTTTTCAATTTCACAGCCCCTTTCAGCGCGTTTTAACCTATAGGGTTGCTTGGATATTGCATTTACCTGTAATAAGCCTCGAATCTTCAATAGGAATAAGCCTGCGGCAGTGCTTGTGCTATGACACCAGCCACAACCAATAACAAAAAATAATGAGGCACCACACGGCTATGCTGGGAGAACACACAATTTTAGTCGTAGACGACAACAGTAAAACCCAACACGATATCAGTGTGGTTTTGCGCTTTTTAAATGAACCCGTCACCACACACAGCTATTTACAATGGCGGCAATTGCACGATTCCCTCTCCAGCCGAGGTGAAGAAATTAGCTGTATTGTATTAGGCGAAACATACGAGCGCCTGGATTTAATTGCTGAAATTAAACGCATCAAAGACCGCCTGCCGTTTACGCCGATTATTCTGTTGAATGATAAAAACCTGGAGTGGCCGGAGGATATAGAGCCCACGATTAAACGCCGCGTTATTGCTCAGCTGTGCAACCCACCCGCCTACAACCCCTGGGTGGACGCATTGCACCGCGCCCAGCGTTTTCGCGAAGCCTTAATGGCCGCCAGTAAAAACAATGAAAAACGCCCGGTGCATTTATTTCGCTCCTTAGTGGGCACC
>DAOQGS010000309.1:0-4808 GCA_035338675.1 Cellvibrionaceae bacterium | reverse complement strand
CCGCGCAGCCGCCAAGTTCGCCAACACCGCCAACCGCTTTAGCAGCACGGTGGAGGTCTCCTGCGGCGGCAAAACCATCAACGGCAAAAGCATTATGTCCCTCATGCTGCTGGCCGCCAGCCAAGGCACGGCGATTACCCTCGCCACCAGCGGCAGCGACGCCCTGGAGGCCCTTGAGGCCCTGCTGGAGTTAATCGCCAACAAGTTCGACGAAGGCGAATAATTCCGCTTTGCAAAGCGCGCTTTTTGAGCGGCCCTGTTCACCCTGCGAGGTATCTAGGATGCCTGGTTTTTTCTGCTCAGAGCGCACCTAGCGCTCGGTTGATCCTAGAGGTTTTATGCATCCCATCACCATCGAAGAGCGGCAAAGCGCCACCCAGGAACACCTGGGGCGCATTCGTGCGCTGATGGAAAGCGGCACGTTTCAACAGGTGCGCCGCATGCTCAAAGCCCTCACCCCGGTGGAAATCGCCCGCCTGATCAGCTCCTCCCCTGCCCCCAGCCGGCCTTTAATCTGGGGCTTTGTGGATAAAGACGATGCCGGGGAAGTTCTGGAAGAACTGCCTGCGGATATACAAAGCGAATTTTTAAGCCAAATGAACACCAAGGATCTGGTGGCCATGACCGAAGGCTTAGACCCGGACGACATAGTAGACATACTGCAAAACCTGCCCGACCAGGTGACCCAAGAAGTGCTCGCCGCCATGAGCGCCCAGGATCGCGAGCGGGTGAGCGTAATTCTCTCCTACGATGAAGACACCGCAGGCGGCCTCACCAACACCGACACCATCACCGTGCGACCGCGCTTTACCCTGGATGTAGTGCTGCGCTACCTGCGCCGCCACGACGACCTGCCGCCGAGCACCGACGCCCTGATTGTTGTTAACAAGAAAGATGAATACCTGGGCCTCTTGCCTCTATCGGTGCTGCTCACCAACGACCCGACCACTACGGTGCGAGAGGTGATGGAAACCGACCGGGACCCAATCCCTGCCGCCCTGCCGGAAAAAGAAGTGGCCGCTCTCTTCGAACAACACGACTGGGTTTCCGCCCCCGTAGTGGATGAACAGGGCAAACTGGTGGGCCGCATCACCATCGACGACGTGGTGGACGTGATCCGCCAAAACGCCGACCACTCTTTAATGGGGATGGCCGGTTTAGGGGAGGAAGAAGACACCTTCGCCAAGGCCCGCCACACCATCGGCCGCCGCTTTATTTGGCTCACGGTTAACCTCGCCACCGCGCTGATCTCCTCCAGCGTGATCAACCTATTTAAAGACACCATTGAAAAAGTAGTCGTGCTGGCGGTGCTCGGCCCCATAGTGGCCAGCATGGGCGGCGTGGCAGGCTCACAAACGCTGACCGTGGTTATCCGCGGTATGGCCTTAGGGCAAATTGGCCAACACAACCTCAACTGGTTATTATCCCGGGAATTGCGGGTGGGCCTGGCCAATGGCGTTTTACTAGCCCTTATGCTGGGGCTGGGCGCCAGCTGGTGGTTTCAAGATGTCAAACTCGGCGCAATTTTGGGCCTGGCACTCATTTTTAATTTATGCACCGCCGCTACCTTCGGCGCCCTGCTGCCGGTATTTTTAAAATCTCTAAAAATTGACCCGGCGCTTGCAGGCGCCGTAACCCTCACCACCTTTACCGACTCCATCGGCTACTTTGCGTTTTTATGCTTAGCCAGTATTTTCCTTACCTAAAATGAATGCCCCCATGAACGAAGAACACAACCACAACCCGGATGAAATAGAACTGCTCAGCAAAACGAGCATGAAAAAGGAAATGCAAAAATTGCAGGATTTAGGTATTGAGCTGACCCTCCTCAAACCGCAAAAACTCGCCACCATGCCCATCAGCGATGAGCTGCGCGATGCCATAGAACTCCTCCACCGCCTCACCCACAACGAAGCCGTGCGCAGGCAAAAACAATTTATCGGCAAACTCATGCGTCATGAAGACACCGACGCCATTGAAAAAGCCTTTAACAACATCGCCGAAAAACAAAACCGCGAAGCCCGCCTACTTAAAACCATAGAGCGCTGGCGGGATAATTTAATCGCCGGGGAAGCCAGCGTAGCGGAGAGCTTTATTGAGAGCTTCCCCAACTGCGACCGCCAACAATTGCGGCAGTTAATCAAAGGCGCCAAATCCGAATTCGGCCGTCCCAAACCGCCAACCTTTACCCGCAAGTTGTTTACTTTTTTGCGGGATATTATTACGGCGGAGCCAGAGCAAAATTAACCGGCCTTATTAACCGGCTTTGACTTTTTTAGCCTTTGATTTTATTTTGTAGGTTCAGGCTTTTTAGCCTCCTGCTACCAACCTATGACCACAGGGGGCTTAATCAAGCCCTTATGCCTCGCCACGCTCATAGCACGCCACAGCTTAAATTCAGTTAATTTTAAAGCTGGGGCGGCTATGCAAAAACGCTGACACTATTTAGCTTAGCACTAGGTTCAAGAGAGAGAATCTCCTCAAGTGCACCGTTAAAATGACCTTCAGGTGCATCCGCCCAAGAAAAACCCTCCAGCAAAATCAATGGCTAAATAAAAACATCCGAATGCGCATCGGCGCCATCAGCGGGATGAAAAAAACTGCATATCTAACCTCAAGCTGGAGGTAAACATGCATTTCACCCGGCACAAATGCCGATGTCAGCACAGGCAGCAGCACTTTACTTTGATTAACAGGGAAAAACGCCTGCCTGGTTTTTTGTGCGACAGCAGCGCAGGCGGTTAACGCCAACAGGAGTAATGCGATCAGTATTTTCATGTGTCGGGCGCAAAATTTATTGTGTAATTATTAACACTCACCGACAAAATACTAACGGGCGAAGCCCGGTGACGGGCAAAAAGATAGCTATCACTACAGGATAAAAACAGCTAAAAAACTGCGACTGATTCACAAAAAAATGCCACAGCAAATAATCCCCACTAACACCTCGCACCATTCAAAAGCACACAATCAAAAAACTTGCAACCTTAGCAAGTTTAGTTAATATAGCCCTGCGCTAAGCGTACCCTTATTCAAAAAATCACCTAGGAGTCAACATGAAATTATTACATTTAACAAAAATAGCGACCCTCGCGTCGCTACTGGCTTTATCTAATATTAGCTGTGCGGCTGATCCGGTTAAACCTGCAACTACTGCCCCTTCTGCCACCTACCCATCAACTGAGCCAACTACTACCGCTCCACCCCGCACAACAGAAAACACAGAGCGCCCTCCTACACTTAGTTACACTACAGACAAAGAAGGCTTGCTAATTCCTGTCGATAAAAATGGGAAACCTTTTGAACAATGCAGCCAAGAAGGAAGCAGAAATACATGCCCACTGTACAATTACAAAGTAAATGTCAGAGAAATTAAGACCACAGTAATCACTGAGGTTACGTACAAAATTAATCCAGACTGCGTTCAGGTTTGTTTTGAATATGGCACTGGAAAACCAGGTCGATGCTATACGAAATGCTCAAGCCAACTTCCATAAAATCTCTAGTAACTAACTTTTACTGAAAGAGCAAACACTCTTTCAGTAAAATATTTTTCTAAGCTCGCAGCCTGCTCAGCGCTTGCAAAATCAGCCAAATACCCCTCAATATACTTCTTATTGTTATCCAAAATATTAATAGCATAAACCTGAAACTCACATAACCTGCAAGGTTCAAACTTGAGAGATAAATCCAAGTTTACAAATCTTACCCGCGAACGAAAATCTGCTTCGCTCCCAAACTTTGGAATCACATAACGCTGATCAATAGCACTAAGCGACAGATTGCCAACCAAGTCATTCCAAATCGCCTGATTAACAGACAACTCATATATCTCGGTCCTAAACAAGTCAGGAATATTGGACTTCGATAAGGCACCCGCCTCATACAAAGAGGTGCTTTCATTTAGGGAAAATTTAAAACCAAGGGTATCAATCCATTTCGGCGTCGCCGTTAAACCAAAAGTATACTGCTTCTCCTCGAAATTTGGATTTGCTGTCTGACGCGCAAGATAAAAAGGACTAGAAACATTGGACCGCTGAAAATTGCCATACAATGCAATAGTTGACCAAACCCCCTCAACACCTGCCCCATCTATTTTCACACTCGAAAAAGGCTGATAATCATTACGCCCATAATTAGCATCAACTGTTTGCACCCCCAAGAATTCAAAACCATATACAGGTGATACAAGGAATTCTTTATGAACCAACTTACACTCAATCTCGGAAAAACAATTGAAACCCATCTCCCCACTAAAAAACGAATCATCCAACGATGCAAAATTTAAATTATCTACATCAACCGAATCAAAACTGAATTCCGCATAGAACTCATCAACCAAATACTGATAATCAGCAGAACATAACTCAATTTTGTTATTTTCAGGGATCAATTCTTCAAAAAATGGATCCTGCTGAACTCCATCAATAACATCAGTATAAGTTCCACGGTAATTCTCATGAATTTTAATCCGCTTACATCCAATTACAAGATCACCAAACATACTATTAAAACGCCCAAATACCATTGTCACTTCAGGCTTTCCGACATAAGGCAATTCCGCTCTAGTACTATCCCCCCAAGGGAAAATTATTTCAGAAAGATCCGTTCTTGAGACACGCCCTTTGGATTGGTAACCCATCAGATAAACCGAATTACCAAGGTCGTAATTAAACCCAATAGAATAAATGTCCTTGTTATTCAACCTCCTAGTTCTATTGATAAATTCGTCACTCACGATTTGATCGGATAAATCCCCAAAATCATCTTCGCGCTCTAGCGCTGAAAATTGGATCATTAAAGAATCT
>DAOQGS010000308.1:0-4832 GCA_035338675.1 Cellvibrionaceae bacterium | reverse complement strand
TATGCTTTCGGCTTTTTAAAGGGGTACTATGGCTGTCCGTTTATTCGGCATTCCCGCCTGCGACACAGTAAAAAAGGCCCGCCAGTGGTTGGATGCAGCTGGCGTAGCCTATGAATTTATCGATTTGCGCCAGCCGCCCATCGCACCTGAGCAGGTGGCCATTTGGTACGGCGCGCTGGGCAGTTCCTTAGTCAATACCCGCAGTACTACCTATCGGCAGTTGTCGCCGCAGGAGCAAGCGCAGATAGTTCAGGGCGACAGCCTGGCGGTGTTGCAGCGCCACCCAACGCTGATCAAGCGCCCGGTGCTGCAAACGGAGCAAGCTTTTTATTGCGGCTTTTTGGCCGCAACCTACCAATCTATTTTTCAGCACATTAATTAAGGTACGTGTTATGACGCAGCTTTACGCCCTCGGTTTGGGTATTGGTACCCAAAATAACAAGCAGCAGTGGCTGGAGGTTTTTTTCGCCAAACCCTTGTTGCAGCCTGCGAGCCAGACAGCTGAGGCCCTGGCCAAGGTTTTAGGGTATAGCGGCGGCAATGCGGTGATTGAGTTTTCTGCGGCTAAAGCCGAGAAGCTTGCCCAAGCGCTTGAAGGCAGCGAGTTATTTGAGCTGGCCGCCAGCCTGCAACACAGCAGTAAACCTTTGGTGGCGGTATTTTTAGCGGAAAATTCCGGCCCCAAATCGGTACCCGAGGCCTACCTTAAGTTGCACCTCTTAAGCCATCGCCTGGTTAAACCCCACGAAACCGCCTTGGATGGCATTTTTGCCGTACTGCCCAATGTAGCCTGGACTAACCAGGGCGCGATCGATATCGAAGAGCTGCCCCAACGGCAGTTAGCCGCGCGCTGTAAGGGCGAGGTATTAAGCGTGGATAGCGTGGATAAATTCCCCAAAATGACCAACTACGTGGTGCCCAAGGGTGTGCGCATCGCCCATACCGGCCGGGTGCGCTTGGGTGCCTATTTGGGTGAAGGCACCACCATCATGCACGAGGGATTTGTGAATTTTAACGCGGGCACCCTGGGCACCAGCATGGTGGAAGGGCGCATCTCCGCAGGTGTGGTTGTGGGTGAAGGCTCTGACCTCGGCGGCGGCTGCTCCACCATGGGCACCCTATCTGGCGGCGGCAACATTATTATCTCCGTGGGCAAAGGCTGCTTGATTGGCGCCAACGCCGGTATCGGTATTCCGCTGGGTGATCGCTGCACCGTGGAGTCTGGCCTGTACATTACGGCGGGCACTAAGGTCGCTTTGTTAGATGAACACAACACCCTGGTGAAACACTTAAAAGCCCGTGAATTGGCGGGGCACTCGGATCTTTTATTTCGCCGCAATTCTTTAAATGGCGCCGTTGAGTGTAAAACCAACCGCAGTGCAGTAGCCCTCAACGAAGCCCTCCACGCCAATAACTAGCCAAGAGCGAGCTGCTATGAGCACAAACGCCTTTACCCACCTGGACAACCAGGGCCAGGCCCATATGGTGGATGTGGGTGCAAAACCTGCAACCCATCGGCAGGCTCGGGCGGAGGGGCTAGTGCGCATGCAGCCTGCCACCCTGCGCCTTATCCAAGAGGGGGGCTTTGCCAAGGGGGATGTATTAGCGGTGGCGCGTATTGCGGGGATTCAGGCCGCCAAAAAATGTGCGGACTTAATTCCCCTTTGCCATCCTTTATTGATTCACCATGTGTCGGTTGATATAGACCTTGATGAAGGCGCCAGCTGCGCGCGCATTGCGGCAACGGTGGGTTTACATGGCCAAACCGGCGTGGAGATGGAGGCGCTCACGGCGGTGAGCGTAGCGGCGCTGACGCTTTACGATATGTGTAAATCCGTTGATAAAACCCTTCAGATTGACGGCGTGCACCTAGCGGCCAAAACCGGTGGCCGCTCCGGCGATTGGTTTTTCACTCCGGTAAGCGCGCAGCCGTGAGTCGCCCGACCCGTATTGTTTATTTTGCGGCCCTGGCGCAAAGCCTGGGTGTGCGCGATGAGCAGTTAAACCTTGCGGCGGCGGTTAGCCTGGCAGAGCTGCGGGCGCAACTGATCCAGCGCGGCGGCCCCTGGCAGGCTCTGGCGGCCCCCCATATAAAAGCGGCGGTTAACCACACTATGGCCAGCGGCGAAGCTTGGGTTAACCCCGGCGATGAGGTGGCATTTTTCCCACCGGTTACAGGCGGTTAGGGTTTACCCAGCTTCTTTTTGTCGTTAAGTTGCGGATATCCTTAATAGCTATTCGGGGCGCTACTTGTGGTTGCCCGCTCCCGCCTAAAAACTGAGTGATAGCCGACTGGGCAACCACAAGGGTTGCCTCTACTAACTGCTCGTAACCTTATGACTTCCCTCCCCCCCTCATGGGCGACTCGGGCATTCCGCCTTGTTCGCTTCTTTGAAAGCCGTTTCATCAGATCCGATCATTTTTTCATTTAAGACGATTGAGTGAAATTGGAGTGCTCTTTGCAAAATAGCCAGAAGAAACCCATCTTCGTCATTATTTTGACCTATTGAGCTTTTTGTTATGAATGTAGACGCGGCCTGGATTTTAATTGATACCACTTTAAAGGTTGGTTTGGGTGGTGTGATCGCCATCAGCGCGGCCTGGCTTTTTCAGCGCAGTCGGCACATAAAACAACTGCCACAAGTGGCCCAGCGCAAATTAGAAATACTGGAAAATATTTCCGGCAGTGTGGGGCAGGTGAATCACCATTTCGCCAAATATTCAGCGCTGGTGATTGAATCCACCCGCTTTGGCAATGCCTGGCCCTCGGCGCGGCGTTTGGAATTGGAATCTATCAATGAAGTATTGGTAAAAGAATTTGACCAGCTGGCCGATGCGGAAGCTAAATTATTGATGCTGGGTGAGAAAACCATGGAGCGCACCCTGCGTTTATATGCGGCAAAAATAGCGCTATTTCGCAAACAAGTGTATGTGGGGCGCGCGGATATTAGCGATCAGGAAATTGCCGAACTTAAATCCGGAATTATGAAATTGCGCGAGCAGTTCTACGAATTATTGAGTAAGCGTTACGACCGCTTGTTGTAGGGTTTTTAGCCGGTATTTTTATGGCGCCAAGGCGGATGAATTTATCGGCTGACGACTTTAAACATTAATAATTGTGGGTCGTCCAAACTCAGCGCTTCGCCAAGTTTTATATAACCTTGGCCAACCAGCGGGCAAAATTCATTGCGAATAAATACGCTATCGGAGCGGCCGAGTTTTACAAAGGTGCCGTTGGTAGATTTATCCAACAAACCCAATTGGTTTTCACGGATTTCAATGGAGCAGTGATTGCGTGAGGTCATGGGGCTGTCGATGACCAGGTCGCAGGTTTGTTCTTCCCGGCCAATCATAAATGGCAGTTTATTCATATTCACCGGGTAGGTTTTGCCCGCGTAAAAAAACTCTATAGACAAGACGTGGGTGGCGTGGGTCTCCGGAAGAGACGCATTTAACCGAGTAGTGTGATTGTCGTCAGTTGTCATAAGGCGGCCTCGTGGTGAATTCGATAATTCTAACCCGTGTAGTGCCTTTGCGTAACCCGTCAGCGAACACTTGCTTCACAGATAGTGCTTATTTTATTGCGGCCTATTGCATGCAGTTAGGCCTAAAAGGTGTGATTAAGCGGTGTAATGGATCTGTTTTATTTGCTGTGATTATGCTGTTTTAGCACTGCGGCTAGATGCTTGTAACCTTAAACACTCGGCGCAGCTAAGCCAATGAAACAGCGAGACATTTTTTTAGCGCAAGTATTGACGCACAAGGGGGGCGTCAGTAATATGCGCACCTCTTCCAGGGGTGCCCACGGGTATTCTTGTGAATGTCGGAGTGTAGCGCAGTCTGGTAGCGCGTCTGCTTTGGGAGCAGAATGTCGGGGGTTCGAATCCCTCCACTCCGACCATTTTTCCGGGTCTGAATGCGCCCGTAGCTCAGTTGGATAGAGCAACGGCCTTCTAAGCCGTGGGTCAGAGGTTCGAATCCTCTCGGGCGCGCCACACGGCGAGGCCTACACGGTTAGCGAACACTTTTACTTTCCCCGCTAAAAATTTTACTTTCCCCAATTTTACTTTTTCTGGCGTTTGCCCCAGCCTTCCGAACCGACCTAATGTAGTCCTGAGTTTGCTTCTGGGTGGTATGTCCAAGAGCCAAACGTGCTGCCTCAATCCCGTATTCGCGGGCCAAATCAGTCCCGGCCTTTGCCCTAATATCCTTTAGCTGAAATCGAACAAACGAAACCCCGATATCGTCAGCTTCGACCTGCGCGGCGTCTCTTGCCAGTTTGAACTCACGCTTAAACTTGCCTGTATTAATTTTGATCTGCTGCCCCTCCGAGTCGCTAACCAGGAACATTGAGCGGATCGGCTTGGCGCGTTGCGAGTCGATATAACTTTTCAGCTCGCCGGTAATCGGTATCCGTTTTTCCGCTAATCCCTTATTTTCCGTTTTTGTGAGCGCTATCACCAATTCATCCCCGTCTATATCCGAGAATCTGGCCTGCGCGGTCTCGTCGGGGCGGTTGGCGCATAGGTAGGTGAAGTGCAGCGTATCGCGAACCATTGGGGTGGAGTGCTTAAGCACTAGGTCAAACCAAGAATCCTCCACATAAATGTCGCGCTTTTCGTTAATCTTCATGTGCCGCATTATGTCGTTCGTTGGGTTGGGGGCCGTCATTAACCCGCGCGCCTTCGCCCAATTGCACAACACGCTTAAAAACTTCAATTCCTTCTTGGCCGAAATCTGCGAGGAGCGCGCCTCGAAATACTGCAGCATCCACTCTGGACGCAAGGTGTTTATGTCCAGGTGGCCAAATACCTCATTTAGGCGGCCATCAT
>DAOQGS010000307.1:0-4833 GCA_035338675.1 Cellvibrionaceae bacterium | reverse complement strand
TATAATCCCCGCCGCTGCCGACAGGGAAGTCGGTTTACCCCACCGTATATGACGAGAACACCCTATGCGACGCTTTAAACCGGGCAATTTTTTACCCTCTATAAAACTTGATAGTGTCAATCAGGGTGCCATTAGCATCCCCAGCCCGGGTGTTGTCACCCATTTACAGTTTCGCCGCTTTGCAGGCTGCCCCATGTGCAATTTGCATTTACACCAATTTAAAACCCGCGCCCAAGAACTGATCGCTGCAAATATTCAAGAAGTTGTGGTGTTTCATTCAACCGTGGAGAGTTTAAAGGAATTTCAAGCCGATACGCCCTTCGCCATGATCGCCGACCCTACTAAACAGCTATATAGGCAGTTCGCGGTGCAAGAATCCATTTGGGCGGTGGCCCACCCGGTGGCATTATTTACGGCTATTTATGCGTACATAAAAGGTTTTAGGGGCGCGCCCTCGGCAGAGGAAAGCGTACAAGGGTTGCCCGCCGAATTTTTAATTAATGAAAAGGGTGAAATTATTGCCGCGCACTACGGGCGGCACGGCAGTGACCACTGGAGTTTTGACGATGTGTTACGCAAAGCCAAAACCATGGGTACGGTTAGCCCGACTTAACAGCGTATTGAAAAGCTAGCTCTGCATAAAAATACGCCACTGGCGCGCAGCGAGTAGTGAGCTGAATAGTTACCAAATTAATTCAGCGCGATTCACCTTCATGGACATGAGGGGTTTTTGCAACCAGCGTTTCAACGCGGC
This sequence comes from Cellvibrionaceae bacterium, assembly GCA_035338675.1. Taxonomy (GTDB): domain Bacteria; phylum Pseudomonadota; class Gammaproteobacteria; order Pseudomonadales; family Cellvibrionaceae; genus CAMCXE01. The sequence continues at coordinate 4,079 of DAOQGS010000307.1, read as the reverse complement.
GATCAGGCACCAGCCACATCAAGGCTACGGCGACAAAAAATACCATGCCTAACGCTGGGTAACTCAACCAGGCGGCGGTGCACCCTAATATATAAAACACGGGGGAGAGCTTGCCCTTGATATCTCTGCCTATGGCACGGGCCAATACCCCATCGGCGCCCTGATGGCGGATCAATACATTTTGCAGCACAAAATAAGCAAGTGCGCAGAAGAGCAAGTTAATTCCGTACACCGTCACCGGCCACTGCGCAAAATGATTTTCCCCCATCCAGCCGGTGGTAAAGGGTAAAAGCGACAGCCAAAATAACAACACTAAATTAGCCCACAGCGCAGCGCCATTGACTTTGTGCACCGCTTTAAACATGTGGTGGTGATTATTCCAATAAATCCCCACGTAAATAAAACTCAGGCAGTAACTTATAAATACGGGGTAAAGCTGGATAAGCGCTGACAACTCAATACCATGGGGCACTTTTAGTTCCAACACCATAATGGTGATGATAATCGCCAACACGCCATCACTAAATGCTTCTATTCGGTTTTTATCCACGGTGAATACCTATAGTTAGCGGAGAATACGGATCTTTTATAGGAGTTTCTATTTGCCCGGCATTAAATATCGCAGGGTTGATAATTAGGCCTGGGCGAGTTCACGCATCGCTTTGGCAAAAATAATTGTGACAAATTAACGCTGCTACGCTAAGCCAACCAGGTAAACAGTTGCCACAATCCTTTTACCGCAAATTTGAATCGCACCTCAGATCCTGCCGCTATTATCCCTGTATATTGCTGCGCAGTCTTTATCTAAACCTAAATGCCTGCTCAATAGAACAACACAGCTGGCCAAAATTTTTAGGTTTAGTGCTGCCACATTATTCTCTAACCGCTCACCCATGTTGAGATTGCGCTATGCACAAGCCGTTGTTTACCAGTTTATTTACCTGCCTGTTAATAAGCGCGTGTTCAGGCCCGGATGGAACGGCCTCCGGCTCCAGCAGCTCATCCAGCTCAAGCTCCTCAGGTTCCGGCCGCACCTCATCCAGTAGTTCAAGTTCATCCTCCTCGAGTTCTTCCAGCTCTACATCTTCTAGTAGTTCATCAAGCTCCAGCAGTTCATCGAGCGGTCGCACCTCTAGCTCCTCGTCTTCCAGCAGCTCTGGCCAAACCGCAAACAACGGCAAACAAATGGAAAACCTCTCACGGGGTTTGGTGGCAGTAAAAACCAATAACGGCGTATTTTTATCCTGGCGCTCATTGGGCACTGATCCTGCCAACACAGCGTTTAACATTTATCGAGACGGCAATTTAATTACCGGCCAAGCCATCAGTGCTCTCACCAATTATGTCGATAGCGCAGGCACCAATAACAGCCAATACAGCCTGCGCCCAGTGATCGATGGCCGTGAACAAGCGGCTGAGCAGGCATCGGTATGGGCCAGCCAAAGCAAAATTATTACCCTCAAACGCCCCAGCGGCGGCACAGGGCCTGATGGCGTGGCCTATACCTACTCGCCCGGCGATACCTCAGTTGGAGATTTGGATGGGGATGGCGATTACGAACTGGTCGTGAAATGGGACCCGTCCAACGCCAAAGACAATTCCCAATCCGGCAATACGGGCAATGTTTATATCGATGCCTACACGCTAGAGGGGCAACAACTATGGCGCATTGACTTGGGCCGCAATATTCGCGCTGGGGCCCATTACACCCAATTCCAAGTGTACGATTTTGACGGCGATGGACGCGCGGAAGTGGCTATGAAAACAGCCGACGGCACCAGAGATGGCGCGGGCAAAGTGATTGGCAATGCCGATGCCGATTACCGCAATAGCGCAGGTTATATTTTATCCGGCCCAGAATTTTTAACCGTCTTTGACGGCTTAACCGGTAAAGCCCTGGCCACGGCGGACTATATCCCCGCCCGCGGCACGGTGAGTAGCTGGGGCGACAGCTACGGCAATCGGGTGGATCGCTTCTTAGCAGGTACCGCCTATTTGGACGGTAAGCGCCCCAGCATGGTGTTCTCCCGTGGCTATTACACCCGCGCGGTAGTGGCCGCTTGGGATTGGCGGGATGGCAAGCTCACCAACCGCTGGGTATTTGATAGTAATAACGATAAGAGTTTTGAAGGCCAAGGCGCTCACTCGTTTTCTGTGGCGGATGTAGATAATGATGGCAAACAGGAAATTATCTTCGGCGCCGCCACCATTGACGACAATGGCAAGGGCCTGAGCAATACCAAACTCTGCCACGGCGATGCCCTGCACGTAACCGATATGGACCCTAACCGGCCGGGCCTGGAAGCCTTTATGGTGCATGAAGACCCCAGCTGTTACGGCAACCATGGTATTGAAATGCACGACCCGCGCACCGGGCAAATTATTTGGAGCGTACAGGGCGGCGGTGATATTGGCCGCGGCTTAGCTATGGACGTGGACCCGAGCCAACCCGGTTACGAGGCCTGGGCCAGCACAGGCAATTTATACAGCGCCACCGGGCGAGATTTAGGCGCGGTTAAACCGGCTGGAGTTAATTTTGGTATTTGGTGGGATGGCGATTTACTGCGGGAAATTCTCGATAAAAATACCATCAGTAAATGGAACCCAAGCGCAAAAACCACCGACCGTTTACTCACCGCCAGTAATGCCAGCTCAATTAATGGCACTAAGGCCGTGCCTATGTTATCGGCGGATATTTTGGGTGATTGGCGGGAAGAAGTTATTTTAAAGGGCAACGATGACAGCAGCTTAGAATTGTTTACCACCACAATTCCCAGCAGTTTTAAACTCTACACCCTGATGCACGACGCCCAATACCGCGTGGCGATTGCCTGGCAAAATACCGGCTATAACCAGCCGCCGCACCCGAGCTTTTTCTTAGGCAGTGGCGCCGTGTTGCCAACAACACCTGCAGATATTTACCTGTCGCCGCGCCTTAAATAAATGGCCTGCGGCCAGTTTCGCGCTTGCCGCAGTATTTTTATTCAGCCACCACTCAATAATTTGGGTAGTGTTATTAAACCGGCGACAATTAGTGCCGGGTTAATAATGGCGGCATGGATGCAGCACTCGGCGGTGCAAACCGCCGCGAGCTGCGCTAAAACTAGAAAATCCGCGCATTTTCGTAGGTTTCGCGCTGCGAAGGATAAATAGATCAGGGCGATCTATTTATTCGCTGGGTTAATAGAAACCGCCAGCGCAGTTTTATTATCAATTAAATTTATTAAACTGCGGCGGCGTAAACCGTCCATGGAAACCACTCCTCCACCTGCATCAACACCTGTCCTTGTTTACAAATGGCATAGCGCCGCCATATACCCAAAGCTTGCTCTCGCCGACTAATGCCTAAATCCACCAGCTGCCGGTAGGTATCTAAACTCTGGCTGCGGATGAGTTCGCCTATACCCAACTCACCGGCTAAAAGGCCTGCCGCCAATTTAGCCGGTAATAAATCCAGGGCGATCATTGAGTGCGCCTGTGCCATTAGTTGATGGCTATCTGTGCGCACCAGTGTGACATCCCGCACCAGCAGCCGCTCAGAACCTAAATCGCAGACAACACCCTCCGCCATATCGGCAGCCGCCACCGGTTCCTGGCGCTGCACAATTACTTTTATAGGGATATTAAATAGGGCTTCGAGGGATTTAGTGACGGTGCCATCAGTCACTAATAACAGCCGCAACAGTGGCGGAATTGAAGCATAGGGAATGGGCCCTTCCGGGCCCTCAAGTGAATATAAACTAAACCCATTTTGGTTTAGCTGTTTGGCAAATTGAGCATTAATAAATAGTTACCTCGCGGTATTTGGTTGTACAGCCGTATCCTTGCGCGCCGCAAATTTTTAATCCTAAATAAAAGCGGTGAGTATTGAGCAACCAATCCCCTATGCGCTCACTGCCCCGACCGTCTTCACAGGTGACAGTACCCGTATAACTAATACTGCAATAGAAGGTACCCTCTGAGAGGTAACAGGTTCGCACATCACTGCCGCCGCAATAGGCATAACCAATGGTGCGGCCACCACTTTCCACAGGGGCCGTATTGATAAATAAACGGGACTCATAGTTCTGCTGAGTATC
>DAOQGS010000306.1:0-4836 GCA_035338675.1 Cellvibrionaceae bacterium | reverse complement strand
GCGGCTTGGCCAGTGGCAATCAATAAACTTGCCGCCTCAATTAAAGATGGGCTCATGCGCCCGCCACCGCCAAATAAGGCGTTCAACTGTGCGAAGGATTGTGGCCCCTGGGCCAGGCGATCAAATAAGGGGGCATAGGTTTCGGGCTTACCGTGCATTTCGCCGACGTTTAATTTAAATGCCATTTGACAATCATCCCTCGGCAACAATGCCACCAAGCCCAATTGCGCCAAATACTCACTTTGACGTAATTGCGATATACGCCGCGCACCGCGCACAAAAATATCTTTGCGAAAGCCTATATTCAATAAATAATCGTGCACTGTTTCGCGCATACGGCGATCGGAAATAGACTCCAATAACGCAAACTGCTCTGCGGTTAAATACATTTGCCGGTAAGCCAAAGGTAAATCCGCAGAGCCAACATAATCTAATTTAGCTTCAGCCAAATCATTCGCCACATCTATGTGGTACATAGGCTGCCAATGGCGATGCATATATTCGTGCACTAAATAATGTCGATCGGCATTATTTAAGGTTGCCAAGCGGGGTTTTAAACCTGGATTAGCCGTAATAAATCCAGCGTTGAGTTGCTGTAATTTATCGACAAATTGTGCAGCATGGTGAATTTGCACATCCGAGCGATTGGGATTTAACGCTGCGTGCTCCACCAGAATTTTTTGCAACGGCTGCGCGCAGGCCCAGCCGGGCATGGCGTTGTAACTTAGGTATACAATCCCGCCAGGTTTTAAATAGCGGCTGATAAATTGCACTATATGGGCGCGGTTTTCGGCCGTTACCCAGGTATAAATACCGTGTAGCGTAATAAAATCAAATTGCGGTAGGCCCTCCACTTCACCCAGGGCCATTTGCTCAAAACTACTTTCTAATAAGAATAAATTGGCGAGCTCAGCACTAGCGGCCAACTGCCGCGCGCCAGCCACATGGGAGGGGTTAAAATCAGCGGCGTAAAAGCGCCCCTGGGGATTGGCAGCGGCTAGAACATTGACCGTTAAACCACGGCCAAACCCGAGTTCACAATAATTAAACCCCTTGCTGGTATCCACTGGCTCCACGCCATTTAAAATACAGGCAAAATTTAATAGGCCAGGCGCCTGCTCGCTGTAAAAGCCTGCAGTGTATTCAACATCAGATACATAACCTGCGGTCCAATCCATAATTTTACCCCTATTTAATGTTTGGTAGTTTGAGTCAAAAAAGTTAAGCAACCTAAAGGATAATCTGATTAGGTCTGAATTCGTGAATAGTGTGCGGGCACACAAATACTTCCCTGTAGTGCACTCGCAGGCATCTTGCCCCTGGTGATTTAAAAAACACTAATTAATCAGTGGCTCTCAAACCATTTGTTATTGACGGGACGGGAAAATACCCGCCGTACAAATAATAAAACTCAAGCCCAAATACGGGTTTTGTATGCTAAACGGCAAATTGGCCCCGGCCAGCCCCACAGTATTAGGCGCCAAAGTGACGGCCGTACCTAGCGCGTCAGACCAGATGTTAGCAGTTCCTGGACCGGCACTAGAAGCACCCAAAATATTATTAGTTGACGTCGGTGCGGAAACCGGGTTGGCTGGCTCCGTTGCCACAGAGACCAGGTGTGTGTGCTGGGGTAATTGTTGTTGTGTGAGTGTGACACTCTGCTGGCCACTCGCTTCACCTATAGTCACAGCGTCGAACGGCCCACCGCCACCTGTACCCACGGGCGTACGAGCGCGCAAATCCGGTAGTGCAAAGGTGGTAACACCATTACCGCCATAAAAAGTACCAATCACAGCAAACAACGCGTTATTAGAGGCAATTGATAATATTTGCCCTTGACAGAGCATCCAATTAACTGGCGCAAAATCACCAGCAAAAATACGAATTTCACCTAAATAAGCATCACTCATAACAAACCCTCAAAAATTGGAGTAAACCTGTGTATGTACATCGAACACACCAATCGATCACACGCACAGTAACGGGGAGTAAAACGCGTATCTGCCTGCGCCTAATACGGTATTTACACTTTTACGTACAACTTAATTATTACTCGGACCACAGCTGCCATAGTCGGCAACTTAAATGAGAAAGACCACACGCACACTCTTACCCTGAACTTATTATTATGTTAAACACGCGCTCAGCGTAAAAAAATCCTGCGGCCATAAGGGTTTAGCAGAATGCCAGCAGGATGCAAGCACAGGCACCAAAAAGTTCTATGGCTAAGCTGCTGACGAAGTTTGAGCAGCCATCACTCTAAGCGCGGCTGAAGTATTATTGGCAGCAAAAATAGACAGTCCTCATCTATTTTGCCTTCGCTGCGCTGGGGCTTGTGGCTGAGACTTGTGGCTGAGATTTGTAATAGTGCGCTGAATTTCGAGTGTTAGCGGAGCGTGAAGCGACTGGCACCCTCAGTGCGGCATACTTGTCGCCCATTATTAACCTGGTTAAAAGGCCGCCAGGCTAATAGTTAGGTGCTCACGCCGCTGAGGCTTTCTTGCTGGCCGGATATGCACAGGACAACTACAAGCCCTTCACAGACGTGTTCTTGTCAGAAACGCCTTAACCTAGAAGAGACAGAGCATAAAATTTTTCTTCGATGAAGGATGGCATAATCGTCAAATGACTATTTGCGCAACGCCTGGCCTGTAGCCTTACAAGCAGAAAAAGCCGTGAAATAATCACATAAGAGCGTGCAAAACGCCGCAGCCGAGCTACAGTTAGCCGAGACTTTTTAACGGCTTTACCCCTATGTGCGCCCTCGAATTACCCCCTAGCAAAATTGCCAATGCCCTCTGGCTTGTTCCCACTACAGACCTGCATCAAGCCTTTCTGCAGCGGGTGTTTACCCAGAGCCGCAAAGCGCTTTGGCAGGCATCCGGCCTCGACGCCCCCTGGATTGATAAGCTGCTGGAAGATCAGTACAACTTGCAGCAAAAGAACTATGGGGCCCAAGAAAATGGCCGCTACTCCTATGTGATAGCCGCCAAAGGGCAATGGGTTGGACGCCTGTTGGTGCGCGCAGATGCCAGCACTCTGCACATCATGGATATTGCCCTGTTGCCTGAATATCAAAACCAAGGCATCGGCCAGCACGTGCTCACCTATTTACAACAGCAGGCAAGCAACCGAGGGCAACTGCTCACCCTCAATACAGATGCCACCAACCGGGCCTATCACTGGTATTTACGCTGCGGTTTTACAGTTACCCAACAAGTTGGTATTGACTGCGCAATGGCTTGGCGCGCCCCAACTAGCGCGGATGTAAGTCATTACAGCCTGGTCCAGTAAAGGCTTACTGCTCTGCACTAAATGGAATTTAGCTAGTTTTTTGTTAGCTCTATTGCGCGCTAGTGTTTAAAGTTTAATCCCCACCTTAATTACCAAGTGCCGGGTTCAATAGCAGCCCAAAATAAAAAACGGCCCGGTGAATCACCGAGCCGTTGCAGGCACTAGCATCAATTTAAAAATAAATTAATTCACAGAATTTAACTTCACGGCATCCACAAATAAATCCTGCCCAGCCGCAGGCCCCACAAACATGATCTGTGCATTGGTCATAGCGCCGACGGCATATACATTAAAGCTTGTATTTAAGCTCGCCCATACATTGCCAGGAATACTACCCGCACCAAGGCTAATTTTTTGCGCACCGCGGCTGTCGTTAAATGCCAACCAAATTTGTACATTAGCCGCTGCTGTAGCCGTGCTGCCCACCCGTAATTTGGCACTCAGGGCGTAATTTTTACCTGCTAATAATTGCGCGCCCAATTGAACGGCGGCGCCAGAATTTACACTCGTGCGCTGGCTGATCCGCAAACAATATTTACCCTCGGCAGGATTGGTATTCACACTGCTGGCAACACCGCCAAATACCGCCGACCAACCATTGCTGCTGGCTTCAAAGCCTTCATTTATCAGCACCGTATTGGTAGGCGCCGCAGGTGTAACCACTTTGGTTAATTCAACTCCATCTAACAAAAAGTCAACTCCGGTTTGTGGGCCAAAAAATAACACGCCATTAATACCACTGACAGGCGCCACAAATTCTGCGCTGTAGCTGGTAAATTCATTAGGGGTTACCGACACCATGGGCAATTCGTACAATTGTTTTGCGCTACTGCTGGCCACAACCATTGCTACCCGCACATTATCCCGTGCGCTATTGCGAATACTGGTGCGGGCGGTGAGGCGGTATTTAGTGCCCGCCACCAAAGCTGTACCTAGAGTGTAAAAGCTGTCACCTAAATAAGATTTACGATTATTCACCCACAACACCTTATCGGTGCAAGTGCCATTAACAACCTCTTTAAGCGCTAAGCTGCTCGCGCCTAATCCACTTACCCAACCATCCAAAAGGGTAAATTCCCCATTTTTAATTAAATTATCTGCCGACACGCTGCGATTACAGGCTACCGCTGTTTGCCCGGAAGAGCTTGAACTGCTTGAGCTACTTGAACTGGATGAGCTTGAAGAAATTTTACCGCTGCTACTTGAGGACGATGAACTAGACGATGAACTGCTAGCGGGTGCCAGCGGCACAATTGCGGGCATAAAGTTACTAATTTGTGTGGCTAGGGTATTTAAACTGCCAGCGGCATCGGCGCCATCGGTGCGCGCACGATCCACTCCGCAGGCACTACCAGCACAGGTTTTAAGGCTTGGGTTGGAAAAAATCGGCAATTGATTCGTAGTGCCGTAGGACTGTGGGTAGGCCATTACCGTACTAAATAAACCCATCACACCGTGGCCGCGCCCCCAGCTAAACACTCCGCCAGGTGAATTTTGAATATAAGAATGACCAAGCCCCATATTGTGGCCCACCTCGTGGGT
>DAOQGS010000305.1:0-4864 GCA_035338675.1 Cellvibrionaceae bacterium | reverse complement strand
AGAATTTTATTGCGCGAACTCTCGGGTCGGTCGGTATTAATATCGTTGACTTTAAGTAAGGCAAAATAGCGCTCACCCTCTTTGGGGGGGCGAATTTTGCCGGAGATGGCATCGCCCGTGCGCAGGTTAAAGCGGCGAATTTGGCTGGGAGATACATAAATATCATCGGGCCCCGCCAGGTACGAAGAACCTGCCGAGCGCAAAAAACCAAAACCGTCCTGAAGAATTTCTAAAACACCATCACCGTAAATATCCTCGCCGCTTTTTGCGTGGCGCTTTAATAAATTAAAAATAACATCCTGTTTACGGGAGCGAGCCAAACTCTCCATGCCGACAGCAGCGGCCATTTCGATAAGCTCTTCGATGGGTTTTTTCTTAAGGTCGGTTAGATTCATGAGTGTTATTTGTCTTATTGAGGAGTTGATAAACGCAAGCGCTTAGAAAATTGTTGATGTGCCTAGGGTCAAGCAAAAGAAGCGAGGAGGAAAGAAGAGAGCACTTGACCTGAGGGTGTGCCAATCGGGGATGGCAAACACGGCGCCGGAGGATTAGGGTTCGGCAAGCCTTTCAGCAATTAAGTGGAGTATAGCGATTCTCAAAAGTTGTGCAAAGAAAAAAGGCAAGCCACAGCAGGCTGTGGCTTATAAATGCGATTAAAGTGCCGCGTCTATGAAGGCCTTTAATTGGGTCTCAGACAAAGCGCCCACTTTGGTGCTCTCAGCCTTGCCGCCTTTATAGATGATCAAAGTGGGGATACCGCGGATATTCAACTTGGCTGAAGTCTCTTTGTTAGCGTCCACATCCATTTTGCAGATCTTAATTTTATCGCCATATACACCGGCTAATTTTTCTAAAATTGGCCCGATCATCTTACAAGGACCACACCAGGGCGCCCAAAAATCAACCAGAACTGGACCTGAGGCATTTACTACTTCTGTTTCAAAACTTGCGTCACTGACGGTAACAATTCCGCTCATAACCTGTTATCTCCGCATTGGGCATTTAATAAACGGCGCAATAATAAGGAGTGCCTGCCCCTGTGACAACCCCTCGGCCCTTCTAAGTCTAGACAGCATTTGGCGAATGTTGAGGCGCAAATAACAAAACTCAAGCCCGAGCAGGGAATTTTCTTCCGAAAGCCGCCCCCAAACACCTAAACTTGCCAGCTTCCAATCGTTGCGGGTATTTTTTATGCGTAAATTGTTTAAAAAATTAGGGGTTTGCAGCAGCTGCCTGCTCTGCGCCTGCAGTTTAATTCGCCCGCCTCCTGCGCAATTGCTGCGCGAATCATACACCTCACAGCTGGATCAAAGCACCAAACAGTTTTACGTCTACCTCCCTAAAGGCTACAACCGGAAAAAAGCTTGGCCGGTGCTGATGTTTCTGCACGGCGATGGCGAGCGCGGCAACGGGCGCGAGGAACTGGGCTATGTGTTGAAACACGGCCCCCTGTACGAGGCCTGGATTCAAAAGAAAGACTTGCCGTTTATTATTATTTCACCGCAATTGCCCATGTTTGAGCGCGACAAGCTGCCCGAGATGGCCTATATCCGCAGCCGCACCCTAGCGGAAATTCCCCAGCGCGAAGCATCAACACCTGCCCGCACCTATATGCCACCGGCCTTTCCCATGGCGCGGGCACCGGAACTGAGCGATTGGAACGGTGTTGCCCCCTTATTGCCGGACGGCTGGGAGCGGGTGGAGGCGGATTTATTGGCGATACTCACCCAGGTGCAAACCCGCTACGCCACCGATAACAGCCGCATCTATTTAAGCGGGCTCAGCTACGGCGGTTTTGGCACCTGGTATATGGCCAGCCGCCACCCACAACTGTTCGCCGCTATAGCACCGGTGGTGGGCTGGGGCCACGCAAGTTTTATGCAGCCCATTGCCCAGGCCCACCTACCCGTCTGGGCCTTTGCCGCAGGCCGCGACGAAGCGGTGCCGATTAGCCATTTTTATGCGGGCATGCGCGCACTGGAAGCCTTTGGCAGCTCAGAGGTGCGTTTTACCGTCCACGAAGATATGGCCCACGACGCCTGGAAACGCATTTATGCCGGTGATGATCTTTATAACTGGTTGCTTGCCCATCGCCATGAACAGCCGAAACCCTAAATTTTTATTCCTGCGAGTAAAGGACGAGGATTTTGCTACTTACCCTTATTTTGCGCCTTCCCCCAAATGTCATTAAAAGTAAGGAGCAAGCCCGTTCTAGCGTAAGTAACAAGAGCGCAGCGACTTCCGACATAAATCCCGCCGAGCCCTCGCAGTGCTTAGACGTTAAGCGGGCGAGGCGTTCTCTGTGAGGTTTAACTGAGATTTTTAGGTTAACCCCGGAAAACAACATCTAATAAAAAAGCCAATAAATAGGTGGCCGAATAATCCCAACACCACAATCCCAGTTAAAACTCGCTGCAGTCGACCAATAGAAAAAACAAAACTACTCAGAACACTTTATTACTCTCTTTATTACTCCCTTTATTACTCTCTTGCGCGCGGGCAGCAAGCTCTCGAAGATTTAGCCATGCAGCATAATCGATGCGCGGTGGTGCAGTGGTGACTACAGATTTGTGCAGACAGTCAAAAGGGGGGACCTTTCTGACTGTCTGCACGCACGTATTCACGGCGCGTTTGAAATAATGTGTATTCACTGCTGCAGACTGGGTAGTAAAAATGTGCTGAATGGTTACAAAGCACTAAACCATTAAATGCTGTTTTACCTTGGCCTCATCAATCTCCGCCATGCGGCCGCTCACCACCGCCACACCGCGATCCATCACCACATAAGCATCCGCCAGGGTTTTGGCAAATTCAAAATATTGCTCCACCAATAAAACCGCCATTTCACCCTGCCTGCGCAAAATGCTAATCACATTGTGAATATCCTTAATAATCGACGGCTGAATACCTTCTGTGGGTTCATCCAAAATTAACAGGCCAGGCTTCATCACCAGGGCGCGAGCGATGGCGAGCTGCTGTTGCTGCCCACCGGATAAATCCCCACCGCGCCGCTGCAACATGGTGCGCAACACAGGGAATAAATCAAAAATTTCGTCGCTCACTTTGCGCTCCTTGCGCGGCAACACCGCAAACCCAGTTTTTAAATTTTCCCACACCGTTAATTGCGAAAAAATCTCGCGCCCCTGGGGCACATAAGAAATCCCCCGCTTGGCGCGATCCGCAGCGGACATGCCGTGAATAGACTCCCCCTGCCAAATAATCTCCCCTGCCGAAATCGGATGGCGACCGGTAATGGCCCGCGCAATACTGGTTTTACCCACGCCATTGCGCCCTAAAATACAGGTGATCTCACCTTTTTTAGCGATCACATTTACCTGCTGTAGGGCTTGGCTGGCGCCGTAGTACAAATTAATTTGCTTGGCTTCTAACATTATTTAGCGCCCCAAATACACATCAATAACTCGTTGATCCTGTTGCAGATGCTCTAACCGCCCTTCCGCCAGCACAGACCCTTCGTGTAAAACCGTAACCTTAGTATCCAAAGCGCGGATAAAATCCATATCGTGCTCCACCACCACCACAGAGTGATGCTGGCTGATACCTTTAAGTAATTTAGCGGTTTCTAAGGTTTCATAATCCGTCATACCCGCCGCTGGCTCATCCACCAACAATAATTGCGGGTCCTGCACGAGTAACATACCGATTTCCAACCACTGCTTTTGACCGTGGGAGAGATTAAAAGACAACTCATCCCGCCGCGCTGCAAGGCCAACTTGCGCCAACACCGATTCTAAGCGAGCGTGTTTTTCGGCGCTCAGTTTAAAAAACAGCGTCTGCCAGACGCCGCGGGCACCTGCCAAAGCCAACTCTAAATTTTCCCACACCGTAAGGCTGCCAATGACCGTGGGCTTCTGGAATTTACGGCCAATACCCAGGTTTGCTATATCCGCTTCATCGTGGCGAGTTAAATCAATTTGATCGCGAAAAATAACCTCGCCCGTGTCGGGTTTAGTTTTACCCGTAATAATATCCATCATGGTGCTTTTGCCCGCACCATTAGGGCCAATAATCGCGCGCAGCTCGCCGGGGCGAATATCCAGGCACAGATTATTAATCGCTTTAAAACCATCAAAGGTTTTATTGACACCATTTAAGTAGAGGATACTTTTAACTGCTGTGTCGCTCATGATGCCACCTTCGCGCTCGCGCCATTTTTAAATAAAGCAGCCAATTTGCCACTGGCCCACTGCTCTTTTAAACCGACTATACCTCGCGGCAAATAAATAGTGGTTACCACAAACAAGGCGCCCAAAATAAACAACCAGTATTCGGCAAATACGCCACTGGTAAAATAGGTTTTACCGTAATTCACCAGCAGCGCACCCAGCACAGCGCCATACAAAGTACCGCGCCCACCTATGGCCACCCAAATAACAATTTCAATGGAGTTAAGAGGGTTAAACTCACTGGGGTTAATAATACCCACCTGCGGCACACAAAGGGCGCCAGCTATACCGGCCAGCAGTGCCGATACCACAAACACCATTAATTTATAGTGCTCAACCCTATAGCCTAAAAACCGCGTGCGGCTTTCAGCATCCCGCACCGAAACCAACACCCGGCCCAATTTACTCGCAGTGATGTAACGGGCGCCGCAATAGGCCAATATCAACGCCGCTACACTTAAAATAAACAACACAATACGCGTTGAAGTGGCTTGCAAATCAAAACCAATGATTTCTTTAAAATCTGTCAAACCATTATTGCCGCCAAACCCCATATCATTGCGGAAAAACGCCAGCATCAACGCATAGGTAAGGGCCTGGGTAATAATGGATAAATAAACCCCACTCACCCGCGAGCGAAACGCCAGCCAACCAAATACAAATGCCAGCACTCCAGG
>DAOQGS010000304.1:0-4883 GCA_035338675.1 Cellvibrionaceae bacterium | reverse complement strand
CTCTTTTTGACGGTCTGAAATGATGTGTATTCATTGCTTCCGCACAGCTAGTAACTTGAATTGAATTTATTGACCTGTAGCATTTTTTTTGAACCATCAGGCACAACCACCCCAGTTAGTTATGAGCGTTCTACACAGCGAATTTTGCAACACGTCATCCACAGCAATTTTAAATGCGTCATCCTCCGCATTTTTAAATAAATCATCCTGGTGTTTTTAACCTGTCATCCTGCGCGCAGTCGCAGGATCCAAAACACACCTACCCCTGGTGCAGGTTGCCCCCCAAACACACTGCAAGCGACAAAAAGGCGCGTAAATAAAAATTACAGTGTGCGGAAATAGGTAGGGCCAAAATTAATCTCACCAGCGCCGCCCGGCAAACAAACAACGAGTTTTGAATAGGTTCGCAATCAGAACATTTAGCCGTGCCGCACCACTGGCTGAGCGGGATTTTTTTAGCGCGGCGCTTTATATTGACCCGGCGGCATTTAGTGCCGGGTTAATAATGGCGGCAAGGATGCCGCACTCGGCGGTGCAAACCGCCGCGAGCTGCGCAAAAACAAGAAAATCCACGTATTTTCGCCAGTTTTTGCGCTGCGAAGGCCAAATAGATCAGGACGATCTATTTGGCCGCCGGGTTGATAGTAATCCGGCCCTTACAACATTAGGCTGTAAAACCTGTTCACCGCAGCGTCCATTTAAAGCCTCATCATCGCCCCCGCTAAGGACCTCCCATGCTCCACCTAAGGTTTGGTATCGCATTATGCGCATTAATAGCCTGCACCACCGGCTGCAAAAATAGCCATAAAAATAGCGACAGCAGCGCAGCCAGTTCGTCATCTTCCAGCTCGTCTTCATCCTCGTCATCCTCCGGTGTGAGCATTGTGTTAAAACCGGATCTCGCCCCCGATCCGCAATTGCCAACGCGGGGCTCCCCCAATTGGAATAAAGCCGCCGAGGCCGCGCGGTTTTTATCGCGGGCATCCTTTGGCCCCACGGCTAAAGATATTGATTACATCATTCAAAACGGCCAAGCCGCTTGGCTCGAGCAACAATTAGCTCTGCCCGCCACACCGCAGTTAAAACTGTTTACCAAACGCTTACAGGATTTAGGCTTTACCCCTTACCTACCCTGGATGATTAATTTCGCCGATTTAAGCGCTGAGGAATATCACTTTGAACGGGTGGTATTTCAACATCATATTTGGATGGAAACCGCTATTTGGGGCCAAGATCAATTGCGCGCGCGGGTTGCCCAGGCGTTAAGTCAAATACTGGTGGTGTCTCAATTTGGCGCTGCGGAATTTCACCGGGAAACCGGCTTTGCTAATTACACGGATATTCTCATGGAGGGCGCCTTTGGCAATTATGCCGAGTTACTCAGCAAAGTAACCCTCAACCCCATAATGGGCATTTATTTAAATACCCTAAATAACCCCAAAGCCGATGAAGCTAAATATACCCGCCCGGATGAAAACTACGCCCGCGAAGTATTACAACTCTTCAGCATAGGCCTGAGCGAACTCAATACCGACGGCAGTTTAAAACTCGATGCCAAGGGCAAACCCATCCCCACCTACAATCAGGAAACCATTAAAGAATTTGCGCGGGTATTTACCGGCTGGAGCTTTGCCACCTACTCAGAATTTGCCGAAAATGGCCCCTGGACACTCTACCCTGCCCCCATCGCCAACGACATGGAACTCAAAGCCTTTCCAGAATTTCACGATACCGGCAGCAAAACACTGTTAAATGGCGCTGTTATTCCCGCCGGGCAAACACCTAGGCAGGATATTAATGCCGCCATAGCCAATATTATGGCCCACCCCAATGTGGGGCCGTTTATCAGCAAAAAACTTATTCAATTTTTAATTACCAGCAACCCAAGCCCCGACTATGTAAAACGCGTTGCCGATGTATTTAACGATAACGGCAAAGGCGTAAAAGGTGATATGCGCGCAGTGGTAAAAGCCATTTACCTGGATGCGGAGTTTTACCAACCGATTGATGCCAAAAGTAGCTATGGCAAATTAAAAGAGACACCGCTGGCCATCGCGGGTATTTGGCGGGCCTTTAAAGCCCAGGGCGTGCCCATTCGCAGCCCCCTTAATAATTCCGTCATCACCATCGCCCACCACCATTACAACTCTGAAGAACAAGAAATGCTGCACGCGCCGTCAGTATTTAATTTTTACTCCAGCGATTACAGCCCGCCCGGCGCCCTGACACGGCAGGCTATTCTCGCACCGGAGGCACAAATCTTCGGCGGCCTGCTTGCGGTATACCAGAACAACCTATTGGCCAATCTTATTTTCCAGCGCGATATTAGCGATAAAAATATCTATACCGGTGCAGCCGCTGGTGAAGTCAAGGGTATTATTCCCTACGGCACTTATTATGACCCCATAGTAAAAGCCCTGCTGAATTTAACTGAAGAGCGGGCCTTAGCCGATAAACCGGCAGAACTCATTGACCGCATTAATCTGCTGCTCACCCAGGGGCAGTTGAGTGCAGAGGATTCGGCGTTAATTGCCGAGCATATAAAAACTATTGCCGATCCGCTTGCGCGCATTTATGAGGCTATTTATTTAATTGCCATTTCCCCTGAATACGCCGTACAAGGATAAATCCATGCGCCTGATTAATACCCGTAGAACCTTTTTAAAATCCATGGGCCTAGGCGCAAGCTGTGCCGCCACGTTTAGCAGCGGTATTTTGCCCCTAGTGGCCAATGCCGCCGCAACCGGCAGCGATTACAAAGCACTGGTGTGTATCAACCTAAACGGTGGCAATGACGCCTTTAATACCCTCGTGCCCAGCAGCGATGCACTCTATAACCAATACAGCAAAATTCGGCAGGAGCTAGCCCTGCCAAAAGATAAATTAAACCTGCTAAAAAACAGCAGTGGCCAAAGCGCTGGTTTCGGCTTACACCCGCAACTTAACGGCCTTGCCGAGCTGTACAACACCGGCAAACTCGCCGCCGTTGCCAACCTGGGCAATTTAATCGAACCGGTGGAAAAATCCCGCTACAAACAAAACAACACTCAATTACCGGCCAATTTATTTGCCCACAACGACCAGGCGGTATTTGCCCAAACCTTAAATAATGGAGCCTCTGACACAGGCTGGGCTGGGCGTATTGCCGAGGCCTTAGGTGAGATTAATATCAACCAACAATTGGCCATGAATATTACCCTCTCAGGCGCCAACCCTTGGCAGCGCGGCCAGGAGCACCTGCCTTTTGGCCTATTAAAATCAGGTATTGCCAATATTGATGCGCTAGCGCAGAGCGACGCTGCGGCACGTGCGCGGGTGTACTTAAAATTATTGGCCAACAAACGCAGCAACCCACTGCAGCAGTTTTATACCGATGTGGTGAGCAATTCCCTGGTCATGTCTAAATATGTGGGCGATATATTAAATGCCACCCGCATCCCTGCCCCCTTAAATACTGCTGAAGGGTTTAGCCAGAATTTTTCTATCATCGCTAAAATGATCGCCGCCCATCAGGATTTTAATATTCAGCGGCAAATATTTTTTGTCGAGCTGGGCTCCTTTGACACCCACGCCAACCAGCTCAAAGGCCAGGAGGGTTTATTAAGCGAACTGAACAAAGCCCTGACGGATTTCTACAGCACACTTACCGCTATGGGCTACGCAGATAAGGTAGTGAGCTTTACCCTCTCCGAATTTGGCCGCACCCTTTCCCGCAACGGCACTGACGGCACCGACCACGGCTGGGGCAGCCATCATTTTGTCATGGGAGACGCGGTGAAGGGCCAGCAGATTATCGGCACTTTACCGAGCTTAGAATTGGGCAGCGATGACGATATAGGCGAAGGGCGCATTATTCCCACCATTAGCTTCGAGCAATATGCGGCCACCTTAAGCAAATGGTTTGGTGTTAGCGATGAGGATCTGGTGAATATTTTTCCCAATCTTAAAAACTTTAATAATAAAAATCTGGGATTTTTAAGCTAGGCGCCTGTTGAATACCTAGGCGAAAATGATCTGGTAAATTTAGCTAAAAAACGGATAACTCCAAAGACGCAGGGGGGTGTAAAAAACATACAGATCGCCTGAGTAAATTGACGCACATTACAACTTACCTTATCGTGCCTGTAGCTCACAAAGCGTGAGCTACCAAACTTATCGAACCCTTCTATTTATTAGTTTATTAGTTATTAGCTCTCCACAGGGAAACCCGATGAAATTAGTCATTTTTTTGACACTAGCACTTCTATCTCTAAACGTATTGGGGCGACCCACCATTCAAGATTTTACTCGGGAACGAGATTTGCGCACCACAGTGCTATCACCTAATGGGCGCTACATTGCAAGCATAGTCAACAAAGACCAGATGCGTATTTTAGTGATTACGGATTTACAAGCGCCCAACAATCCAATAATTGGCCGACTTAATCAAAAAATTACCCGACCAAAATTTGTATCCTGGGCGAATGACGAGCGCTTATTAGTGACTATAGATGTCCCCTATGACACCGCGTCCGTCGAGCGTGATGCCCAGAAGAAAAAGGATTTCAACATAGACGATTATTTTATGTTTTCGCGCATTGTATCCTTCGATCTGCACGCCCAAAATCCTGTCACTTTATTGAATGACGACAAAAATCTACGCTGGAATATCAATCTTTCTAGCATTCATCATTTTTTACCCAATGACCCCAATAACATTCTCATGAACGTTATCAAAGATGACGTCATATGCCTGAGTAAAGTGAATGTTTATAATGGCACAAGCGAAACTGTCGCCAAAGGAACTCGATTTACCGTCGCCTTTATTAGCGACTACGACGGCAATACACGCTACCGGTACGACTATAAACCCATTGCCAAAGAAGTACTTATTTATGAGTCAC
>DAOQGS010000303.1:0-4900 GCA_035338675.1 Cellvibrionaceae bacterium | reverse complement strand
ATCGACGCGGTGAATGAATCCGTGGATGCCACCCATTGTGGCGGCCAGGGCAATTGCCAAAAAGGTGAGGTGTGTTTAACCCACTATTTATGGAGTGATCTGTCCGATCAGATCCATCAGTTTTTAAGTGGCATCAGCCTGGCAAGCTTGGTGGCTCGGCAGGATGTGCGGCGGGTAAGCCTGCGTCAGGATGAGCTGGAAAATGCTACTGAAGAGAGAATCACGCTCTCTCCGCTCGTATAAGCGGCACTGAGCGACGTTTGAATTAACTAGGTATGGGCTATGAGTTAACAGCCCTTGAAGAGTGGGAACCGCTATGCAAACCCCAATTTATTTTGATTATTCCGCCACCACGCCGGTAGACCCCAGCGTTGCCGAAGCCATGATGCAGTGTTTAACCCGCGAGGGTAACTTCGGCAACCCGGCCTCCCGCTCCCATGTGTTTGGTTGGAAGGCCGAGGAAGCGGTTGAGCATGCCCGCGAACAGCTGGCACAACTCATTAATGCCGATCCTCGTGAAATTGTGTGGACCAGCGGTGCCACCGAATCGGACAACCTGGCCATTAAAGGGGTTGCTCTGTTTAACAGCAAGCGCGGCAAACACCTTATCACCTCCAAAATTGAACACAAAGCGGTGCTGGATACCTGCCGCCAATTAGAGCGGGAAGGGTTTGAAGTGACCTATCTGGAGCCGACCAGTGAAGGCATCATCACCCCGGAGGCGGTTGCCGCCGCCATTCGCCCGGACACCACCTTAGTTTCCTTGATGCATGTAAATAACGAGATTGGCGTGATCAACGACATAGCCGCCATAGGTGCGGTTTGCCGTGAGCGCCATGTCTATTTCCATGTGGACGGCGCCCAGAGCCTGGGCAAACTGCCCGTGGATATGGAGCAGTTGCCGGTGGATTTGTTGTCTATTTCCGCTCACAAAATGTATGGCCCTAAAGGCATTGGCGCTTTGTACGTGCGCCGCAAACCCCGCGTACGCATCGAAGCGCAAATACACGGTGGCGGCCACGAGCGCGGTATGCGTTCGGGCACCTTGCCCACCCACCAAATTGTCGGTTTAGGGGCGGCCGCTGCGGTGGCTAAAGCCCGTTTGGAGGCCGATTATCAGCACGCCAAAACATTGCGTGAGCGGTTTTTAGCGGGCATTAGCGATATTGAACAAGTCCATATCAACGGCTCTTTAAGCCAGAGCGTGCCGCATATTTTGAACGTGAGTTTTGCCTTCGTAGAAGGTGAATCACTGATTATGTCGCTGAAAGATTTAGCGGTTTCCTCCGGTTCCGCCTGTACCTCAGCAAGCTTAGAGCCGAGTTATGTACTGCGCGCATTGGGCCTGTCTGATGAATTAGCCCACAGCTCACTGCGCTTTGGGTTTGGCCGCGGCACTACGATTGAGCAGGTGGATTTTGCGGTGGAAAAAATTCATTACGCGGTGAATAAATTGCGCGAGCTGTCGCCTCTGTGGGATATGTACAAAGACGGCATTGATTTAAATAAGGTGGAATGGGCTGCCCATTAGTTGGCCCGTTAGCGAGGTAAGGTTATGGCATACAGTGAAAAAGTAATTGACCATTATGAGAATCCACGCAATGTGGGCAAATTGGATGCAGAGGCCAATAACGTAGGCACTGGCATGGTGGGTGCCCCGGCCTGTGGCGATGTTATGCGGTTGCAAATTCAGGTGAACGAGCAGGGCATTATTGAAGATGCCAAATTTAAAACCTACGGCTGCGGTTCGGCCATTGCCTCCAGCTCGTTGTTAACCGAATGGGTAAAAGGCAAAACTCTGGATGAAGCGGCGCAAATTAAAAATGTTGATATAGCTGAAGAATTGGCTCTGCCGCCGGTGAAAATTCACTGCTCAGTATTGGCCGAAGATGCCATTCGTGCCGCTATCGATGATTTGCGTAAAAAGCGCGGTGAATAGGTTTAATTTGTTTGTAAGGGGAAATGCATTATGGCTTTGACTATGTCGCAAGCGGCCGTGCATCACGTAAAAAAACATTTAGCCAGTCGGGGTAAGGGTGCCGGTATTCGCCTGGGCGTTAAAACCACCGGCTGCTCTGGCCTCTCCTACGTGTTGGAATTTGTGGATGCCTTTGCCGAAGATGATGTGATTTTTCCGCAGGAAGGTTTTTCCCTGGTAGTAGATCCCAAAAGTTTGGCCTATTTAGATGGTACCGAGTTGGATTTTGCTAAAGAGGGTTTAAACGAGGGATTTAAATTCAATAACCCGAACGTAAAAAACGAATGCGGTTGCGGGGAGAGTTTTCACGTTTAGCCCTGTTAAACAGCTTCGTTAAACTAGCTGTTGTTTTTTAACGTGCGGAGCCTGCGATAACTTCAAGCAACATCTAAAGGGGCTGTTTAAATTCGTTTCCAGCCGGGGCGCAAAGTCGTCGAGGGCAAAAACAGCGCGCTTAAATTGCAAGGTTAACTGTACAGCGCAATAAGCACACTGTTCAGAACCGGTAACTTACCCGAAGCGCGCAGCTAACAGCCTGCGCGCTAAAACCTTCGAAACAGGCCAAACCGCTTTTGTGGAACCCTTAAGTGATCCAACACAATTATTTTGAGTTATTTCAATTACCCCAGGCGTTTGATTTAGACCAGGCGGCTTTGGCCGCCGCCTACCGCAAAGTACAGCAACAGGTTCACCCGGATAAATTCGCAGGTCTGCCCGCCGCAGAGCAGCGCATGGCGGTGCAGTTCGCCGCATTGGTGAACCAGGCCTTTGATACCCTGCGCCACAGCGTCAAGCGGGCACAGTACCTGCTGGAGTTGGCGGGGCAGGGGCAGTCCATGCAGAACAGCTCCACCACCGACCCCGAGTTTTTATTGCAGCAGATGCAGTGGCGAGAGCGCTTAGCCGATTGCCAAGACGAGGCGGACCCGCTTGCCGCGCTGGACGCCCTAAGGCAACAGGCGAAGGCCGCCATGGCGGTTTTGGAAGGCGAGTTTGGTGCTGCCTATAAAGCCTGCAACTGGCCAGAGGCCCGGCAACTCCTCGGCAAACTGATGTTTGTGAACAAACTATTGGCCGACATCCACCAGCACGAAGATCTTTATCTCTAACGGTTATTCCATGGCGCTTTTGCAAATTTCTGAACCGGGCCTAAGCCCCGCACCCCACGCTCGCAAACTGGCGGTGGGTATCGATTTGGGCACCACCAATTCCCTGGTCGCCAGTGTTCGCTCTGGCACGCCCACAGCCTTAGTGGACGCGCAGGGGGAGAGTATTTTGCCCTCCGTGGTGTGTTACAGCCCTGGGCAGGTGGTGGTTGGCGCAGAGGCCAAACGCCAGGCGGCCCAGGACCCGCTCAATACCGTCAGCTCGGTTAAACGCCTGATGGGCCGCAGTGTAAAAGAGGTGAAAAGCCTTGGCCGCCATTTGCCCTATCAACTGAGTGAGGGGGAAAACCAGGTGCCGCTGATTCATACCGCAGGCGGTGTCAAAACCGCGGTAGAAGTCTCGGCGGATATTTTAAAAGTCCTAGCGGCCCGCGCCACTGAAGCCCTCGGCGGCGCCTTAGAAGGCTGTGTGATTACGGTGCCCGCTTATTTTGACGACGCCCAGCGCCAGGCAACCAAAGATGCGGGCCGCCTAGCGGGCCTGAATGTTCTGCGCCTGCTCAACGAACCCACCGCCGCCGCCGTGGCCTATGGCTTGGATCAAGCGGAAGAGGGTGTGATAGCCGTGTACGATTTGGGCGGCGGCACCTTTGATATTTCTATCCTGCGCTTAAGCCGTGGGGTGTTTGAGGTCTTGTCCACCGGCGGCGACTCCGCCCTCGGCGGGGACGATTTGGACCACACCCTAGCGGAGTATTTTATTGCGCAGTGGCAGCTGGGGGAGGATCTATCGCCTTCTGTGCAGCGGCAGTTGTTGGATCTGGCTCGCGCCAGCAAAGAACAGCTCTCCAATCAGGATGCGGTGACGGCTGTCTTGGGCGAGCGGCAATTACCGCTTACCCGCGCGCAGTTTAACCAGTTGATCGACCCCTTAATTGATAAAACCCTACTGGCCTGTCGCCGCGCCCTGCGGGATGCGGATGTGGCCTTGGATGAGATTAAAAATGTGGTGATGGTGGGCGGTTCCACCCGCACCCCCCGCGTGCGCGAGCGGGTGGGCGCGCTGTTTGGCCGGGAGCCGTTGGTCTCCATCGACCCTGATAAGGTCGTCGCCCTCGGCGCGGCCATTCAAGCCGATGTGCTGGTGGGCAATAAACCCGCCGATGAACTCCTACTGCTGGATGTTATTCCCCTCTCTCTGGGCCTGGAAACCATGGGCGGCTTGGTGGAGAAAATTATCGAACGCAACACCACCATTCCGGTGGCCAAGGCCCAAGAGTTCACCACCTTTAAAGATGGCCAAACCGCCATGGCACTGCATGTAGTGCAGGGGGAGCGAGATCTGGTGAGCCACTGTCGCTCCTTAGCTCGCTTTGAGCTGCGCAATATCCCCCCCAAAGTGGCTGGCGCTGCCCACATAGTGGTGACCTTTCAGGTGGATGCCGACGGCTTATTGAGCGTGAGCGCCCAGGAGAAATCCACCGGGGTGCAGGCGGCCATAGTGGTTAAACCCTCCTATGGTTTGGACGATGAAAGCATCACGCGGATGCTCAAAGAGTCCTTCGCCCACGCCAAAGAAGACATGCAAGAGCGCGCCCTGCGGGAGCAAAAAGTGGAAGCCGAGCGGGTGATAGAGGCTCTGGTGAGCGCCCTGGATAAAGACGGCGCCCATTTACTGACCGCTGCCGAACAGGCTGACATAGCCGCAGGCCTTGAGCAGCTGCGCGCCTCCCACAACGGCCTGGATAGCGACGCCATCCGCCGCGAGTGGCCGCACCTGCTGGTGTTCGGCGCGCTCGGCATGTGGATCTGCGGC
>DAOQGS010000302.1:0-4900 GCA_035338675.1 Cellvibrionaceae bacterium | reverse complement strand
CATCGGGTTTGAGGGCGGAGAATTTAGCCAGGGTAAGATTGTGCCCTTGGTGGGCCGCCTCTATGCGCGGTAGGTTCTCAGCCTCGTCCACCACCTGCAAAAAGCCCATCAAACGAATCATCACCGCGCGGTAATTGGCAAAATTATCGTAGGACAAACGGAAAAACGACAAAGCCTCTTGCACCTCACTAAAGGCGCGGGCGCTTTGCATCATATCGCCTAATTTAATTTCTTTGGCGAACAAGCGCGGCGCCTGAATAATGAGTGGAAATACCGAAGCTACCTGGTTCACCGAGATATTAAAGCCATCAAACTTAAGGGCCCGGAACACAATCGCCCAGCTATTGCTGATGACATCACCAAAGCGGCTGAATAGGCCTTTTTGCTCCCGCGCTTCTCCCCGGTAAAAGGCAATGCTCTCGCCATACTCGCGCAGGCGTATCAACGCATATCGGAAATTAGCGTTAAATTTTTCGTTTAAAAAATTTAAATTAATCAGCGGGCGCCCCAGCCAAATTGCAATGCCGGTGGCAATAAATACATAAACATAGGCCAGAATTACCATGGCGCGGGGAATTTCCAAGCCGAATAGGGCAAGGGTGCCTGAAAGGGTCCAAAGTAAAATTGTAAAGGTGAATAATGAAACACAGGCTTCTAAAAGCCCTACGGATAAGCTCAGGCTCAGGCTAATAAAACTTTCCACATCCTGTTGAATACGTTGATCTGGGTTATCCATTTGCGCTTTGGCAAAATGGCTGCGGTAATAATTTTGGTTGTGCAACCAGCGGGTAATTAAGGATTCGGTTAACCAAATACGCCAGTCGATGGTGAGCGCGCTTTTTACGTAATAGGCCACTAAAGCGCGAATAACAAAACCGATGGCGATTAAAAACCAAATGCCAAAATTGGTCCAAAACGCCTCTGGGTTAAGCTCCTGTAGCCCTGTATAAAAGCCATTACTGGCTTGGGAGATTAATACCGATAAACGCACCGAAACCAATGCCAGCACAATAACGCCACACAGCAGCAGCAGGGGTTTTGCGCTGCGCTGCCAGTTAAAATAGCCGCCGCTCAACCTCAAAAAATCTCGCCCGGCCTGGGTAAATTTCAGCACGGCGCCAAATACAACAACAAATCCAATGCCGCTGATCAAAAACGTTTTAATAAGCCAAATGAGGCTGTTGAGAATTTCTTCGTTCCAATTCATGGGGGGCCTTATTTTGGGGTGGATGGGTAAAGGGGCTTGGTGTTTGGGTTGCCCTTGAAGGGTTTTAAGGGCAGCCATTATGGGGCCTTGCGGCGCCTTCGCCTACCGCTTGTAACCGGCAGGCTTTAGGGTACACTCTGCGCCCAGTTTAAACTGACCTTAAGGGTACCCTATGAATACTCGCCGTCTGCTGTATCCATTGGTGGCCCTGTGTTGCAGCTTTATGATTGCACTTGCCACACAGGCCGCCGACCAGACCGCCAAGGACGCACCCAGTTCCCCCAAAACCAAAATCACCCACGCCCTTACCCTAATGGGGGAGCCTAAATATCCGGCTAATTTTGAACGCTTTGAATACACCTCGGCTAAGGCGCAAAAAGGTGGGAGTGTTAAGCTCGCTGGATACGGCACTTTTGATAGCCTGAATGCGTTTATTACCAAGGGTACACCCGATGTCTACCTGGGCCTCTTGTACGACACCCTCACCCAGCAGTCATTAGATGAGCCGTTTACTGAATATGGTTTGGTAGCGGAAAAAATTGAATTAGCTGAAGACCGCAGTTTTGTAATCTTTCATATTAATCCCAAGGCAAAATTTAATGATGGCAAGGCAATTACGGCTGAGGATGTGGTTTTTACATTTAATACCCTGATTACAAAGGGAGCGCCGCAATACGCTACGCTTTATGCGGAAGTTAAATCGGTGCAGGCGTTGGATGCTGCGCGGGTAAAATTCGACTTTAAAACCACTACCAATCGAGAGCTGCCGTTAATTGTCGGCCAGCTGCCTGTGTTGCCTAAGCACTTTTGGCAAAACAAAGATTTTGCTGTGGCGAGCTTGGACATTCCTTTGGGGTCTGGCCCTTACAAAATTAAAAAGGTGGACGCAGGGCGTTCGCTGGTCTACGAGCGGGTAGCCAACTACTGGGCTGCCGATTTGCCGATTAATCGCGGTATGTATAATTTTGATCAGTTGACGCTGGACTATTATCGTGACGACACGGTAATAGTAGAAGCCTTAAAAGCCCGCCAGCTTGATTATCGCTGGGAGCGTGTTGCAAAAACCTGGGCCACCGCCTATGACACCCCAGCAGTAAAATCCGGCCTGCTCAAAAAGCAGCTAATCGACGACAAGACCCCTACAGGAATGTCGGCGTTGATATTTAACCTGCGCAAACCGCTGTTCGATAACATTTATTTGCGCCAGGCATTTAATTATGCTTTTGATTTTGAGTGGACCAATAAAACGGTTTTTTTTGATTCCTACGAGCGTATTCAAAGTTATTTTTCCAATTCAGAATTGGCCTCTGCTGGCTTGCCCAGTGGGCGAGAGCTTGAGATCCTCACTAAATATCGCGATAAACTACCAGAAGCTGTTTTTGCTCAGCCATTTGCCAACCCAAAAACTGATGGTTCTGGCAACAATCGCGATAATATGCTCAAAGCTCAGGCCTTGTTAAAGCAGGGTGGTTTTGAGCTAAAAGAGGGTAAATTAATTGATCCAAAAACTCAAAAGCCGCTGGTTTTGGAACTTGTGACTCACGATGCGCTTTTTGAGCGTATTGCCAACCCTTGGATTCAAAACTTAAAACGACTAGGGATCGAGGTGAATCTTCGCGTTGTAGATGTTTCTCAATACATTAACCGCGTAAATAGCTTCAATTTTGATCTTACTGTGGTGCCTTATTCCCAAGGCCTTAATCCAGGTAATGAGCAACGTGAATATTGGGGCAGCGCAGCGGCGAGTATCGAGGGCAGCTCCAATTATGCCGGTATCAAAAACCCCATTATTGACGAGCTGGTTGATTTGGTAATTCGCGCGCCTGACCGGCCTGAGTTAATTGCCGCTACACGCGCGCTAGATAGAGTTTTATTAAACCAGCACTACATGGTGTCGCTCTATACCTATACCAAACATCGTTTGGTTTATTGGGATAAATTCGGCCAGCCGGAGGTTGCACCTGCCTACGATAATTATTATCGCGCTGGTTTTATGACCCGGTGGATCGACAAGGACAAGGAAGCAAAACTTAACGCCAGCAAGCCCTAGTTATGGGGCAGTATATTCTGCGGCGCCTGCTGCTAATGGTGCCCACGCTATTTGGCATATTGCTGATTAATTTTGCTGTGGTGCAGTTTACCCCCGGCGGGCCGGTGGAGCAGATGCTCTACCGGTTAAAAAATCCTGACCACACTAATGCCTCGGCCCAGGCGGATATTCAGCAGAGCGGGCAGGCGCGGGGAATTCCGCCGGAGGTGATAAAAAAAATCGAAGCCTTATACGGTTTTGATCAACCGGCCTATGTGCGCTTTGGTCAAATGGTGGTGCGTTATCTGCAGGGTGATTTTGGCGAGAGTTTTTACCGCAACGCCAAGGTGACGGACTTAATTGCCGAAAAACTGCCCACCTCTATCTCCCTGGGGCTGTGGAGCACCTTGCTGATTTATTTTATTTCCATTCCGCTGGGTATTTATAAAGCCGTGCGCCACGGCAGCCGTTTTGATGTGGCCAGCAGTTTTATGCTCTCCATTTTGTATGCCCTGCCAGGTTTTTTGCTGGCCATGGTGTTAATTGTGTTATTGGCCGGTGGCTCCTATTGGCAGGTATTCCCTTTGCGGGGCCTCACCTCAGAAGGCTTTAGCGATTTTACCCTCTGGCAGCAAATTACGGATTATTTCTGGCATTTAGCCCTGCCCCTTACTGCTTACACTATCGGCGGTTTTGCCACACTTACGGCGCTGACGAAAAATTCTTTTTTAGATGAAATTAATAAACAATATGTATACACCGCGCGGGCCAAAGGCTTAACCGAGCGGCAGGTGTTATACGGCCACGTATTTCGCAATTCTATGTTGATTATTATTGCGGGCTTTCCGGCGGCATTTGTGGGTATGTTTTTTACCGGCTCTTTGTTGATTGAAGTGATGTTTTCTTTGGATGGCTTGGGACTGTTGAGTTTTGAAGCGGTTACCCAGCGGGACTACCCGGTATTTTTTGGCACCTTATTTATTTTTACTTTACTGGGGTTGGTGGTGAAGCTGCTGTCGGATTTGGTGTATGTGTGGGTGGACCCGCGCATTCATTTTCAACAACAGATGGGCTAAACACGCGATGGCAACGAACCATAACACGAGCCTGTTTAAGCTAAGCCCCCTGAACGCTAAACGCTGGCAACACTTTAAACACAACCGCCGCGCCTTTATCAGTTTATGGTTGTTTTTGCTATTGGCGCTGGTTTCCGCCGGGGCGGAATTAGTGGCCAATGAGCGGCCATTATTAATTTATAGCGAAGGGCGCTGGTTATTCCCAGTATTGGTGGATTATACCGAGCAGGATTTAGGCGGCGATTTTGCCACTGCCGCTAATTATCAAGACCCTTTTGTGCAAGATTTAATTGCGCAAAAAGGCTGGATGCTGAAAGCCTTGGTGCCTTATTCCTACAACACACATATTCACCAATTGCCCACCCCGGCGCCATCGCCACCGACGGCGCACAATTGGCTGGGCACGGACGATCAAGCCCGCGACGTGTTTGCCCGCGTGTTATATGGCACCCGCACCTCCATTGCCTTCGCTTTGTGTTTAGCGCTCTGCGGCGCGGCGTTGGGGGTTTTGGTGGGGGCCGTTCAAGGCTATTACGGCGGCTGGGTAGATTTATTAGGCCAGCGTTTTTTAGAGGTCTGGTCATCTCT
>DAOQGS010000301.1:0-4905 GCA_035338675.1 Cellvibrionaceae bacterium | reverse complement strand
TTTTGGCAAATTCGCCTAGCCAGCGCTTCGCCGCCTACATTTTTCAGAGGTTCCCAAGTAACTTAATTTGCCCTCGCGCCTGCCTGCGGTAAATTTTATCGCCCTATCTGAGCGTCGTTTTGTGGTATTTAAGACGGTTATTGTACGGTTTGTTACAGCTCTTGCTCTGTGAGGTTTGCTGCAGGGGTTTAATCGCCTTTGGCATTTTCAAAACTTACGGTTGATAAATTGATTAGGGGTTGGGTAGGTTGCTCGCTAAAACCATCGCTGCGCTGATCGATATACAAGGCGGCAATGCCCTGGGCATTAGCGATGGGGATGCCCTCTTGGCTGCCTAAACACAAAAGTGCAGTGGACCAGGCATCGGCGAGGGTTGGGTCTGAGTTTAACACGGTGGCCGAGGCGCTGGTGTGGGTGATGGGTTTGCCGGTGCGGGCGTTGAGTATGTGGCTGTAGCGTTTGCCGTCGGCATCAAAATAATGGTGATAGGTGCCGGAAGGCATCATAGACATAGGCTCGATGCTATTAAACACCGCTATTTTTTCAATTTTTTGTTCGTTGCTTAATGGTTTTTCCAAGGCGACGCGCCAGGGTTTATTGCCGGGTTTCTGGCCGCGGGCTTTTAATTCGCCGCCGATTTCAACAATGTAATTGGTGATGGCTTGGGCCTCTAAAATGGCGGCTAGAGTACTGATGCTGTAGCCCTGGCCGATAGAGGATAAATCAACCCGCAGGTTGGGGATTTTTTTGCGCAGGTGGTTTTTATCCAAGGTCTCTAATTTTTCCATGCCGACGAGTTGCAGCGTTTGCGCGAGGGCTTCATCGCTCGGGGGTGTAAAGACATTTTTTTTAAAACCCCATAAATCAAACAGCGGTTTTATGGTGAGATCGTAACAGCCGTTGCTGGCTTTATGCACGCTGCGGGCAATTTCAATGAGCTTAACAATTTCAGCGGACACTTCCACCGGCTCGGTGGTGATTTGGCTATTAAATTGTTCTATCTCGGAATCGGGCCGGTAATTGGAAATGGCTTTATCTAAGCGCGCTAATTCAGCGCTAATGGCCGCTGAGAGCGCGGCCTGTTGTGTGCTGCTGAAATTAACCGGCGCCACGTAGGTAATGTGGTAGCGAGTGCCTTGGGCAGCGCCTTCAATTAAATAGGTGGTGGCTAAATTGGTGCCGGTTAAACTGGTAGTGGTATCGCGGCTGCAGGCGCATAAGGCCAAAATGCAGCCTGCGGTGATGAGTTGAATTAATCGCTGGGGGTTAATCGTCGTCATCATCGTCATCCAGCACGCGGATGATCGGCTGATAAATTTCGATGCGATCCCCCGGTTGTACCAGGGCATCGGGTTTAGTGAATTTGCCAAAAATGCCAATTTTTGCCTGCCTGAGATTAATTTCCGGGAATTGTTTAAGTATGCCCGATTTTTCAATGGCTGTGGCGACGGTGGTTTCATCATCCACATTAAAATCCGCCCAGTAGGGGGAGTTTTCGGCGGCATAGGCGATGCTGACTTTCATAGGGGCCTCCTAAAAGCTATGCAGATTAGGTTTGCAAAACCACTAAAGGGGAGGGGGGCGTTTGGGCTTTTTTGCGGCTGACGTAATTATCAATAGCCCGTTTGGCAGCGATTAAAAAGCCCAGGGTTAAAAAGGCGCCGGGAGGTAAAATCGCCAGCAAAATTCCTTGGAATTTAGGAATGATGACCATTTCCAGCCAGGCGAAATGGGCGCCGAGTAATAACGATGCGTGGGCGAATAATGTGCCGCTGCCGAGAATTTCCCGCACGCCACCCACAGCGATAAGCACCAAGGAAAAGCCAATACCCATGGCTAGTGCATCTGCCATAGAGGGCAAAATGGGATTTTTAATGGCGAAGGCTTCGGCGCGGCCAAAAATAGCGCAATTGGTTACAATCAGCGCTATAAATAAACCCAGTACTTTATACAGCGAGTGCATCCAGGCGTTAATGCCCATATCTACCACTGTCACCACAGCGGCTATCAGTACAATCATCACTGGGATGCGCACCTGGGGTGAAATAATGCCGCGCACAGATGAAATCATCGCATTGGTAAGAATTAATACCGCAGTTGTGGCTATCCCCATGCCCAGCCCATTGGTGGCGCTGGTGGTAACGGCCATTAGAGGGCAAAGGGCGAGAATTTGCCCTAGGGAGACATTGTTATCCCAAATGCCATCGCGAAAAATTCGCCCGTAATTTACATCGCTCATAGTTAATACCTACTTTTGTCGCTGGTCTTAGGGGGTTTGCATACCGCTTGATTGGGTTTTTGACCACTCTTGATAAAACTGCATACCCTGGTGCACGCCTTTTACTACTGCGCGGGGTGTAATGGTGGCACCGGCAAACTGGTCAAATTCGCCGCCGTCTTTTTTCACTGCCCAGTTTTTTTCGGACGTGTTAGCGAGGGATTTGCCATTAAAGCTTTTAATCCACTCGCTTTTTTCCACTTCAATTTTGTCGGCCAGGCCCGGCGTTTCTTTGTGGCTGACAATGCGCACGCCGTTGATTTCACCCTGGGCATTCACGCCCATAATTAATTGAATTTTGCCGCCCCAACCTTGAATAGTCACTTGTAATACCGCGCCGCTTAATTGGCCACTTTTACTGGCCTTCATTACGGTGATGGGGTTGCTCATAATGGGGCTGTCGCTGATGGTGGTGCTTTCTTTAATGGGGTTGTTATCGTAGAGGTTGGATGGCAACACGTCCGCCATCATGGCTAATTTATCCTGGTTGACTTGTTCTTCAATGATTACGCTGGTTTTACTGTTGCCGATAATTAACAACAAACTAATTAAACAACAGACGCCGCCTAATAAACCGGCTTGGTAAGGTAGGCGCGAGCGAAAACCCGCTTGTGCAACACTGGTCATAAATTATGGCTCCTTACGGGCAGAGGGTACTTTGAGCGGGCGGCCGCGGCCGTCGCGGCCGTAGGAGCGCGGTTTGGATATGCGGTCAATTAAAGGCGTCAGCGCATTCATAAATAACACCGCAAAGGCCACCGCTTCGGGAAAGCCGCTGTAGGCGCGAATCACAAACACCATAAAGCCGCAGCCGATACCAAATAATAATTTGCCTTTATTGCTAGCCGGTGAGGTGACGTAATCAGTGGCGATAAAAAAGGCGCCCATGGCAATGCCGCCGGAGGTGAGGTGAAAACTGGCGGCGGCGTAGCGGGCAGGGTTGGCGTGGTGAAATAAGCCACTAAAAAAGGCCAGGCTGGCCAAAAATGCGACCGGTATGTGCCAGCTGATAATGCGCAGGTACATAAGCCACAGGCCGCCAGCGAGAATTAATAGTTCGGAGGTTTCCCCCAGGCTGCCGCGGGTGTGGCCCACAAAGGCTTGGCTTAAGGAGAAGTGCTGGGCCAGCATGTCGCCGATGGGCAGGCTGGTGGTGTAGTTGGCTTTGGCCTCCCCCAATATGGTGGCGCCGGTGGCGCCATCGGGGATGCTGTTAAGGCCCAGAGTTATACCCAGGCCGTCCCATATACCGGGGGCCAATAAGCTGCCCATGGGGGTTATGTTGGCCCAGGTGGACATCTGCACTGGGAAGGAAATCAATAGGGCTACGCGGGCGAGCATGGCGGGGTTGAAAAGGTTTTGGCCGAGGCCGCCGTACACCTGTTTGCCTATGCCGATGGCAAAAGCTGCGCCGCCAATCCCAATCCACCAGGGTGCCCAGGGGGGCAGGCTGAGGGCGAGCAGCCAGCCGGTTAGCAGGGCGGAGGAATCCTTTAAGCGGGCGATGCTCTGGCCTTGGCCCCATAGGCAAAGGGCCTCAGTGATGAGGGCGCCGGCACAGGTGAACAACCATAAAAATACCGCTGGCCAACCAAATAAATAAAACCCGAAGGCAGTTGCAGGTGCCAGTGCAAAGCACACCTGCAGCATGATGCGATCGACGCTGGCGCGGTCGTGGGCGTGGGGGGCGGCGCCTGCCACTGGAAGGCTTCGGGCGGTCATAGGTGCATCTCGGTCAGTGAAGTTAAGCTGTTTATTCAGCGGTTTCGGTACTGGTTGCGGCCGCTTCACTGCTGCCGCGCTTGGCTTTTTTCTGGCTCTTGGCGGCCGCTTTGGCCGCCGCTTCCCGCTCTAGGCGTTCGTTGCGCTCGTTGGTGAGGCGCACGGTGTACTCCATTTTTTTCTGGTCATTTTTGCGTGTGTAAATTTCACCCTTGGCGTATTCAAAGTACTGCACCAGGGGAATATGGGAGGGGCACACGTAGGAGCAGGAGCCGCACAAAATACAGTCCCGCAGGCCGTATTCCTGGGCTTGATCGAAATTGTCCACCTTGGCGAACTTGGCCATTTCCAGCGGCACCAGCCCCATGGGGCAGGCGCTGACGCAGCGGCTGCAGCGGATGCAGGGGGAGGGCGCCTCCGCGTTGACTTCTTTTTGGCTCAACGCCAGTACACCCGAGCAGCCCTTAAGCAGTGGCACATCCAGGGTGGGTAGGGCTTGGCCCATCATGGGGCCGCCCATCAGTAAGCGGGCGGGTTTACCGGTGATGCCGCCGCAGGTTTGCACTAGGTGGCTTAAGGGAGTGCCAATGAGGGCCTCTACATTTTGCGGCTTGCCCACACAGTCGCCGCCCACGGTGAGCACCCGAGAGATCAAGGGGCGGCCAAAGCGCAGGGCCTGTTGAATGGCGTAGATGGTGGCCACGTTGTGCACCAGCACGCCCACATCGTTGCTGCGGCCACCGGCGGGTACTTCCAAACCGGTTACCGCTTGAGTCAGTTGTTTGGCTGAACCCATAGGGTAGCGGGAGGGCACCACCACCACTTCAATGGCGCCGTGGGGGGCGGCGGCTTGGCGCATGGCGGCTATGGCTGCGGGCTTGTTGTCTTCAATGCCGATCACAACG
>DAOQGS010000300.1:0-4930 GCA_035338675.1 Cellvibrionaceae bacterium | reverse complement strand
GGGTACTCACCCGCCGCGCCGCCGCCATCGAAACCCTCGGCGCCACCACCGTCTTGTGCACGGATAAAACCGGCACCCTCACCCACAACCGCATGACCCTAATGGCCCTGGTGAGCGGCGCTAAGCCCTTGCTGGCCGCAAGCGGGCAGGCCCTGAGCGCCACAGAACGAAGCCTTCTTGAAGCCGCCCTACTCGCCTGCCCTAAGGCCCCCAGCGACCCTATGGATGTGGCCATCCACCGCTTGGCCCACGACCTCGGCATCGACGCCAGCGGGGAACTGTTGCAAGGCTTTGGCCTGCGCCCGGAGTTATTCGCCACCACCCAAATCCTGCGCCTCGCCCATGAGCCTCACCCCCAGGCGTTTAGCAAAGGCGCCCTAGAAGCCATTGCCCTGCTGTGCCGCCTGTCAGCCGATGAACTCGGCGCCCTTAGGGCCCAAGCCGACACCCTGGCCGCCGAGGGTATGCGGGTGTTAGCCGTGGGCCGGGCCGTGTCGGGGGCTGCAATGCCTGCATCCCCAGGCGAGCTTGAATTTAGTTGTTTGGGCCTGCTCGCCTTCGCCGACCCGCTGCGGGAAACCGTGCCCGCCGCGGTGGCCGAGTGCCAGTCCGCCGGTATCCGGGTGGTGATGATTACCGGCGATTACCCCACCACCGCCCGAGCCATAGCGCGACAGGCGGGCCTGCTGCCCAGCGATGTGCTCAGCGGCGAAGAGCTGGAGCGCCTAACGGATGTGCAGCTGGCCGAGCGGGTGAAAACCATCTCCATCTTCGCCCGCATTCGCCCGCAACAAAAACTGCGCCTGGTGCAATGCCTGAAGAGTAACGGTGAAATCGTCGCCATGACCGGCGATGGGGTGAACGATGCCCCGGCCATCAAAGCCGCCCACATAGGCATCGCCATGGGCGGGCGCGGCACGGATGTGGCTCGGGAGGCCTCATCCATTGTGCTGCTGGATGATGACTTCGGCTCTATCGTCAAAACCATTCGCCTAGGCAGGCGCATTTACGACAATTTGCGCAAGGCCATCGAATACATAGTGGCGGTGCATATTCCCATAGCGGGCCTGGCGCTATTGCCGTTATTAATGGGGCTGCCGCTGATCCTCACGCCGATTCATATCGCATTTTTGGAAATGGTGATCGACCCGGCCTGTTCGGTGGTATTTGAAGCGGAAGAGGCAGAAGACGATGTAATGCAGCGGCCGCCGAGAAACCCGCAAACACCTTTATTAATCGGCCAACGCATCAGCTGGGCCTTGCTACAGGGTTTTGTGGCCCTGGCACTACTGGGTGGTTTACTGGCCGCAGGTGTGTATAGACAGATGCCGGAAAACGACCTGCGGGCCTGGGTATTTAGCACCCTGGTGTTATTTAACATGGGGCTAATTTTAATTAACCGCTCGTTTCAAGCCTCCCTGGTAACCGCTTTTGTGCGGCCCAATCGCTCCTTATGGATTTTATTTAGCGCCGTGGGTGCAACCCTGGCAATTGCCGTGGCCTGGCCACCCGCCCAGAGGCTATTTAATTTTGGCCAATTTCACCTCAGTGAATTTTTAATATGCCTGGGGCTTGGGGCGGCATGCCTATTGGCGCTGGAAGGGGTTAAAAAATTCTGGTTTCGTGTTTAGAGTATCGCCACAACTGCACTTTTATTAACCCGGCGGCGAGGAGTTTTGGGTTGCGCCCAATTATTAAAAAAGCCCTTATATTCGCCTTAATCCAGCGACACTCTCGATTCTTCTGCTTGGGTTTGCCGCCGGGTTAATAAAGTGCACTCGATAAAAAAACCGGCTGCAATCCATGGGCGCCTGACTTCTGTGCGCCAAGAATGAATTACCTGCGCCAAGGGTTGCTTGGTCCAACTCGCAATATCATCCAATACCTGGCTGATTGGAACGCCGTCGCGCATTTTTTCTAAAAATCTAAATTGCACTGCAGTCACCGGAAATGTAGCCGTCTGATAATCGCGGCGCAGCATCACCACCTGTGAGGTGGCCTGCGGCGGAAAGCTTGGGCATCGGCCCGCGCGAATTTCGTGGTAATACCAAGCCACAGGGTAACGGTAGGTGGCGAGTGTAAGGTAAGGCTGCAGAATTAAATTGTCATCCGCTACCGTTGCCTGCGGCCATTCGCCGCCTTCATGGCCAGGGGCATCGAAGAGACGAAACAGTGCGCTTTCATAGGCCGATAAATCCACCATAAAATCGATCCAGCTCTCCCGCTGTTCCTCCGGCAGTGCGCGATCCGGGCGCGAATGTTCCAACCACTCTGAAAACCGCTTGCCCAAATCGTAAAGCGTGTAACTCGTGGAGGGGCAATCCTTCAGGTAACAATCAACAAAATCATTAAATAAATGCTCCCCTAAGGCGTGGCGCGTCGCTGGAAATTGATCCCCCAGACACTGGCGCAAGCGCAGTACATAACTGCGCTGGTAAATAGCGAGGCACGCTGAGGCATTAATATTTGCAGCCGGTAACAGGTTATTTGTAACACTCATTGCATCCAGCGCCGAAGGATCGCGCAGCGCATTTAAAAACCACTGTTGCAGTCCCGCCAAGTTGGCTTTGTCCATCCTTAAACCCCCTCATACAAGCGGCTGCTGGCCATTACATCCGGC
This sequence comes from Cellvibrionaceae bacterium, assembly GCA_035338675.1. Classification (GTDB taxonomy): domain Bacteria; phylum Pseudomonadota; class Gammaproteobacteria; order Pseudomonadales; family Cellvibrionaceae; genus CAMCXE01. The sequence continues at coordinate 2,310 of DAOQGS010000300.1, read as the reverse complement.
ACCATAAAACCGATGGGTGTGGAGGGCTGATCCCTGCGCTGGGCGGCAGGCACCTGTGTCGTCGGCTGCGTTTCATTGAGGCTCATCCATTCACGGGCACGCAATACTTCCGCGTGTAATAGCGCAAAGGGCGGCACATCACCATCCCACTCCAATAGGGTGGCGGCCCCCTTGGATCTGTGCCAAGCGGTGTGAAATAGCCGCCACACCTCATCACACACCGGGCCATCGTGGGTATCCACCATATGGGTGCCACAGTGTTGGTGGCCGGCAAGGTGCAGTTGTACTACAGCATCAAATGGAAATTCAGCCAGGTAATCCTGTGGGTCAGTACCTGCGTTAAAGCAGCTTACATACACATTATTAACATCCAACAACAGCCGACACTCCGTCGCGGCGCAGAGTGCGCGCAAAAATTGCGGTTCGCTTATTGTGGAATTGCGAAAGCGTAAATAGGTGCTGGGATTTTCCAACACCAAAGGACGCCCAAGCATGTCCTGCACCTGATGGATGCGGGGGATCAGATGCCGGAGCACCTCTTCATTGAGCGGTAAGGGCAATAGATCGTGACTGTTGAGCCCCAGCACGCCAGTCCAGCACAGATGATCGCTGACCCAGCGCGGCTGAATTTCATCGGCTAAGGCTTTAAGGCGCCGCACATAATCGCGGTTGACTGGGTCCGTACTGCCAATCGACAGCGATACGCCGTGCAGCACCAGCGGGTAGTGCTCGGCAATCTGCCGCAGCACAGCGCGGGGCCTGCCACCGGAATCCATAAAGTTTTCTGAAATGGCCTCAAACCAATCCACCGCAGGCAGCTCACGCAGGATGTGATCAAAATGCACATTGCGCAAACCCACACCCAACCCAAGTTGATAATGACCTCGATCTATAGGCATCGCCAACTCCATCACGCGCAGCTATTGGCACCGCTCATGCCACTGGCACCACAGGCGGTCATGCCCTGATCACTGTAGGTTTCAATCCACTCCATGGTTGGGCCATTGCTGAAGAGTTCAGGATGAGGCACTGCCGGTGCCTCTTTTGGCAGGGACGGATTTTCCTTGCGCAGTGTCGGCCAGGTTTTTTCCTCAAATACGCGTCGCGCGCGCGTCCATACACCTTTGCCGCGATTGGGGCCATCGGTACTAAATCGCTCGGCGTTGATAGGGGTTGCACAGGAACCCAGTGTTGCGCAGTCGTTATGTCCAGGCTGGTTTTGCTCCTGAGCCGTACCATAAAGCCCGCAGCCACCCTGCCCCGCACAATTATTTTTTACATGGCAGGTGTGATCCGAAATATTCGGTTGTGATGGATCGGCATAATTGTATTCCAGCGCGGTGGAGCAATATCCCTGCCCGGCGCAATTATTATCGCGGGTGCGGCCCTGGCCTTTACAGTGGTTCAAACCCATACAGGCGTGGCGCGCTTCATCCTTACCCACCGATGCCGGTGGATTGGCGGGAAATTTAGGCACACCTTTAAATTTTTCCAATTGTGGCTTTGCCACATCCGGCCAGAACATACTGACATCTGGCAATGTGGGGATCATCGCAATGTAATAATCCAAATCCGTTGCGGTATACCAAGGCTCATTGCCAAATTGTGCGCGGAAGTTTTTACACACACTATTAAGGTTGTTAAATGCCTGATGGCGATGCCCCAAATTTATATTTTCAAACGTGGGTGCCAGGTTGTAGTTCACCTGGCCGCTATTAAAAGAAATCGTGCGCACTTGCTGAATTATTTTATCGAGAATCCAAATCATCGAGCGGTGTAAGGATTGATTGAAATAGCGCTTTTGATTATGGGGCGGCTGTAAAAAAATACTCTCCGTCATAATTAGCATGTATTGATACAAGCCACTGACTACATTGGCAAGCTCGGCTTGCCCCGGCAGGTAGGATGCAGCAACAGGGTTATCTGGAAAATTAAAAACCACCGTGGCTAGATCGGCAGTGCTCACCAAATGTTTTGCTGGCGCTGGTGGTTGCGGATGTTTGGGCAAATGTTCGCTATTAGGGTCATAACCTTCAATCTGCGATTGCAGGGTTAGAAATTTAAAGTAATGTGAGAATTCCTGATGGGATGGATCATCAAATTTGCTCGGGCCAAAACCTTCCCCCTGCGCATCAATAGTTTGGATCGCCTGCAGGGCGTGTTCGCGCGAATCAATCGCCAGCAGTTGGGATTTGCCTGCATGGCTATCCTCGCGGCTCATGTAGGCGGCGGCATGGGCCGCCGACTGTTTCTCCGGCGGCGCTTGGTGCGGGTTAAAACTGTGTTCGGGATAAACCGTATCAATATTAT
>DAOQGS010000299.1:0-4957 GCA_035338675.1 Cellvibrionaceae bacterium | reverse complement strand
CTGACGACATTCGCCAACTGGCTCTGGGTATTTTAAGTGAGCCGGTGGAAATCAACGTCAGCCCGAAAAACTCCACAGCGGAGACGGTTGACCAGTGGATTCACCCGGTGGATAAAACCCGCAAGGCCGAACTGCTCAGCCACCTCATCACCAGCCGCGATTGGCGCCAGGCCCTAGTGTTTACCCGCACCAAACACGGCGCCAATAAACTCGCCGCCTTTTTGAACAAAGAAGACATCCGCTCCAGCGCCATCCACGGCAACAAAAGCCAGGCCGCGCGGCTAAAAGCCCTGGAAGACTTCAAGCGGGGCCGAGTGAATATACTGGTGGCCACCGACATAGCCGCCCGCGGCCTGGATATAGCTGAGCTACCCCAAGTGGTAAATTTTGACCTGCCCAATGTGCCGGAGGACTATGTGCACCGCATCGGCCGCACGGGCCGGGCGGGCAGTAAAGGCCGGGCGATCTCCCTGGTGAGCGCCGATGAATTTCACCAGCTGTGGGACATTGAACGACTCATCGACCGCAAGCTCACCCGCGACACCATCAAAGGCTTTGAACCTGAGCACGCGGTACCCGAGAGCAAAGGTCTTAAAGGCGCACCCAAAGCCCATAAGCCCAAAGTAAAACCCCAAAACCGCCGCCCGGATGCCCCCCGCCCCGCCGCCAAAACTCCGGCCGTACAGTTAGAAGCGGTTAAACCCGCCTCCACCGACACCCCCTCCAGCGACGGTTTTGCCCCCGCCCGCAAACGCTTAAGCCGCAACATGCCAACGGCAAAACCCGCCGCTGCGGACAACACTCCCCCGGCCCAGCGTGAACCGCGGCCACGCCAGGAGGTGGGCGAAGGTGCCGAGCGGCCAGCGCGGCCTAACCACGGCAAAGGCGGCTTTAAAAAACACCCCCACAAATCCCACGAGGGCAAGCCTAAATCCTTCGAGCGAGGGGATAAAAAACCTTACAACGGCGCCGGGGACAACCGCTCCTGGCAGGATAAACCCAAGCATACAGGCACAGGCAAACCCGCCTATGGCGGCAAAAAGAACCCTACCCAGCCGGCCTATGTAGGCGTGTATCAACGCCCCGCCGATGGCGATTACCGCACTGAGGCCAAGCTGCAGTCCTTCGGCAACCGCGCCGACATCCCCCTGGATAAACTCAAGGCCCTGGACGACAAACCCATCCACAAACGCCCGGCCAATGGCCACAAACACAGCAACGGCCAACAGGCCTACAACGGCGGTTATAAGGGCAAGTCACCCCAAGCTGGCTATCAGGGCCAAGGGGCGAAAAAGCCCTATTCCCCTCAACCGGCCAAAGCCGCTTACACCAGCGGCTCCGGCAGCTACGTAAGCCCCGGCAATGCGCCCTCCCAAGGACCGAAACCCTATAAAAGCAGCAATAACCGGGGCGGTTATAAGGGGTACAAAAAACCCCACACCACCGGGGATGAGCTGTAAACGCGTAAAAACGCTGGACACCGCTACACCCGCCACTTATAAGACACAGCCTTAGCCAACCGGGGCGCCGCAGCGCCCCCACCCAACCCACACCAAGCGGTAATACCGCTTGATTTTTGGCGCTTCGCGCCGTTTTTATGCGCTTCGGGCGCGAGGAGTCATCCGTGAAAATTGCAGACAACTGCGTTGTATCCATCCATTACACCCTGACTGACGAGGATGGCAACATCATTGACTCCTCAGCCGGTTCAGAGCCCATGAGCTACATCCAGGGCCTCGGGCACATTATTGTGGGCCTTGAGCGCGCCCTCGCTGGCAAAACGGCGGGAGAGAGTCTTAAGGTAGTTGTGCAGCCGGAAGACGCCTATGGCGAGATCGACCCCGACCTGATTCAAACCCTGCCCCGCGCAGCTTTTAGCGGCATAGACACCATTGAAGTCGGCATGGAGTTCCAGGCCCAGGCGGACGATAACCACATTCAATACGTGATCGTTAAGGATGTCACCGACGATGAAGTGACCGTGGATTCCAACCATGCCCTAGCGGGCAAAGTGCTGCACTTTGATGTGCGCATTGAAGCCGTGCGCGAAGCCGACGAAGAAGAAATCGCCCACGGCCCATTCTCGCGGCCAATGAGCCTGAGCATCCGCCAAGCCCTAGCCCTAAGCACCCGCCTAGAGGCTGATACCGCCCGGCTGGATATTGAGCTGCTGCTGGGCCACTGCCTGGGCAAACCCCGCAGCTACCTGCGGGCCTGGCCCGAGCGGCTGCTCACTGAGGCCGAACAGCGGCAGTTTCACGAGCTCTTATGCCGCCGTCAGGGGGGCGAACCCATGGCCTATATTCTCGGCGAACGGGAGTTTTGGTCCCTGCCCCTAGCGGTGAGCCCCGCCACCCTCATCCCTCGGCCCGAGACTGAGCTGCTGGTGGAAACGGCACTGGCGCTTCCCCTACCCCACAACACCTGCGCCCTCGACCTCGGCACCGGCACCGGCGCCATTGCTCTGGCCCTCGCCCAGGAGCGCCCCCAGTGGCGCCTTACCGCCACAGACCGCGCGCCACAGGCCCTGGCCCTGGCCCAGGCCAACAGCCAACGCCTTGGCCTCCCCCTTGAACTGATCGAGTCGGATTGGTTTAGCGCCCTTGCGGGCCGCCGCTATCACCTGATCCTGAGCAACCCGCCGTACATAGACGCCTGCGACCCCCACTTACACGTGGGCGACGTGCGCTTTGAACCGAGCAGCGCCCTAGTGGCCGGTGCCAATGGGCTGCAGGATCTATTCACCATTATTGAGCAGGCACCCAGCTTTCTAACCCCCGGCGGTTGGCTGCTGCTGGAGCACGGCTGGCAACAAGCCCAGGCTGTGGTAGCCGCATTGAGCGAGCGCGGCTTTAGCCAAGTGCGCTGGCAGGCAGATTTGGCGGGGCAGCCGCGCATGAGCCTGGGGCAATGGCCGGAAAACCTTAAATGACAGAAACACACCCAATCCTCAGCGACAGCGAATTACTGCGCTACAGCCGCCATATTCTGCTACCTGAAGTAGATATAGTCGGCCAAGAGAAGTTGGCACAGGCACGAGTGTTAATCATCGGGCTCGGCGGCCTTGGCTCCCCGGTGGCCCTTTATCTGGCCGCTGCAGGTGTAGGCCGGTTATTGCTCGCCGACCACGACGAGGTAGATCTGTCCAACCTGCAGCGCCAGGTCATCCATCAAACGGCAAGCCTGGGCCTTAACAAAGCCCTATCGGCACAACAGCAGATTGCCCAGCTCAACCCCAATTGCCATACAGATGTTTTGCCGGCCTACCTGTACGACGCCCAGCTGAATGCAGTGCTGCCAGAGGTGGATGTGGTGGTGGACTGCAGCGATAATTTCGCCACCCGCCAAAGCATCAACCGCGCCTGCGTGGCGGCCGGAAAACCCCTGGTAAGTGGCGCGGCCATTGGCTTTAGCGGGCAGATAGCGGTGTTCAACCTGGGCGAGTCGTCCCCCTGTTACAGCTGCCTCTACCCGGAATTGCCCGAAGCTCAGCTCAGCTGCAGCCAAAGCGGGGTCATCGCACCTTTAGTGGGTGTCATCGGCAGCTACCAGGCCCTTGAAGCGGTGAAAATACTCATCGGCTGTGGCGAGAGCCTAGCGGGCAGGTTACAACTCTTTGATGGCCTCAGCGGTCAATGGCAAACCATCAAGCTTGCCAAAGACCCAGCCTGCCCGGTGTGCGGCACTAAGCCAACGACACCTCCGAACGGCGAATAAAACCTCGGTACATCACCGTCCAAGACTCCTTCCATTGAGTCAGCGGCGACTGGCTGAACTGGCTGCGCACATACTGGGCGATGCGCCCTTCCACCAGCGCCAGCCACAGGTGCACGGTTTGCGACACCGGCAGGGAGAATTCCAAGCCTTCGGCCAGCTCCGCCTCCCTCAATAACTGTTTGAGAATACTCTCCAAGCGCTCGTAAAAGTGCACGATGCGCAGATGCAACCGGTCCGTTTCACCCGCTAGCGCATCCCCGGTAAGTATGCGGGTGACTCCAGGGCTGCTCTGGCAGAACTGCAGCAGCAGGGCAAATATTTCTTCACAGCGGTTGAGCGCCGTCAGCTCATCTTTGGCGGCTATAGCCGCCGCCGGTACTAAAATGGCCTCCTCGATGGAATCTATCAGGCCCTCAAACATTTTAGTTTTACTGGGAAAGTGACGATAAAGGGCAGCTTCTGACACACCAACTTCCTTCGCCAAAGCGGCGGTGGTGATGCGAACGCCAGGGCTCGCTTCGAGCATACTGGCAAAAGCATCGAGAATTTGTTGACGGCGGGGTTTTGCGGGGGGTGTCGGGGTCATGGTACATCGCTCTTATTGTAAGAATAATAGGCTAATTACAGCGTTCGCAGCTAAAGAACCCCGCAATTACGGGGTACAGCCCTGCCAAATGCGCACTCACCGCAGCTATCTACCCCCAAACAGCCCAGGGGCAAGCCGCATCCAAGAGTGAGTCACACACGCATTTGCGAGTAGTTAGCAGAAACTATGCCTAGATCAAATCACATTTGGCACACAAGCTTCCACCGCATTTTGACGCCAGCCGACAAATGCGTCACCTGCCGAAAAAACGAACAGGCTCAAGGCCATGCATCCTCTAGCGGCGGGCAAAGTGTTGATGAAAAGTTTATTAAAGATGCACCCAAGAAGAGAAAATACTAGCGACTAAAAGCAGCACCTATTGCTTCAATTAAGCGGTGCGTCGCCGGTAATTTACGGCCAGCAGAAATATCCCCGCTGCGGCGATGAGGTGTTTGAGTGTGTGTCCACTCAACCCCAACCCTAGCTCATAAATAACCGTATCAAAGTGCTCGCAAACCTTGGCCAACAGATAACAGACCAGAAGCAACCAATAGGCCGATGGGCGGGAATGATTGACGGGAAAAAGCAGCAAGATGAGAGGAATTATCAGCATGGGAAGAAACTGTACCAATAGGTATGCCTGTAAATCCCCGT
>DAOQGS010000298.1:0-4969 GCA_035338675.1 Cellvibrionaceae bacterium | reverse complement strand
GCGTTAAATTCTGCCGTTACCGCCGATGGCGGAGAAATTGGCCGCGCCCAAGCACTGCAGGCCCAGGCAGCAGGAATTCCCACCAGCGTGCATATGAATCCCATTTTGCTAAAACCCAATAGCGACACCGGGGCTCAGGTAATTGTGCAAGGGCGCGCATTATCCAATATGGAAGCAGGCAATTACCACCACTACAAAAAACAGGCAAAAACTGCGGTGCTCGATTCCATCGCCCAGCTGGCGGCCAGTTATCAAGCGATTATTGTGGAGGGCGCGGGCAGCCCTGCGGAAATTAATTTGCGGCGGGGCGATATTGCCAATATGGGCTTTGCCGAGGCGGTGGACTGCCCGGTAATTTTAATTGCTGATATTGACCGCGGCGGTGTGTTTGCTCATCTGCTGGGCACTTTGATGCTGTTATCCCAAGCAGAACAGGCGCGGGTGGTGGGGTTTGTTATAAATCGCTTTCGCGGCGACTTAAGTTTATTACAGCCGGGAATTGATTGGTTGGAACAGGTCAGCGGCCGCCCCGTGTTAGGTGTAATTCCTTATTTACACTTATTACATTTGGAAGCTGAAGATGCCATTAATCAGCAACAAACGGCTAAAAATAACCGGCCATTTCAGGTGGCTGTGCCCTTGCTGCCGCATATGAGTAATCACACGGATTTTGATGCCTTGCGGGTGAATCCTGCAGTTAATCTGCAGTTTGTGCCTTTAGATCAAATTAATTGCGCAGCGGATTTAATTATTCTGCCAGGCAGTAAAAATGTGCGCTTCGATCTGGCTCAACTAAAACAATTTGGTTGGCAGGCAAAACTGCACCAGCATTTACGCTGGGGCGGTAAGCTGTTGGGCATCTGCGGCGGCCTGCAAATGCTGGGAAACCACATCGCTGACCCTTTAGGGTTAGAAGGCCCTGCGGGGGAGAGCGAGGGTTTTGGCCTCTTGGACTTTGCCACTGAATTACATCCCCATAAAACCCTTAAAACAGTGCAGGCCCGGGCTGTTCACCCGCGTTTATTAGGCTGCACGGTGCAGGGCTATGAAATTCACGCCGGTGTGAGTTCAGGTCCAGCCTTTAATAATCCCTTGTTTGCGTGCGAGGGTTATTTCGACGGCTGTATGGATGATAGCCAAGCGGTTATGGCTACATATCTGCACGGCTTGTTTAATCAACCGGCTGCACAGCAGGCGCTGTTACATTGGGCGGGATTAGTGGATGCCTCAGCCAGCGATTACGCCCAGGTGCAGGAGCAGAGCCTCAATCGCCTCGCCGATACCCTAGAAGCGCATATAGATATTCCGCTGCTTAAAACGTTTTTGTATCAATAGGCGATAAAATCAGCAGAGTCATTCTAAAAAACAGGTTTTATATTAGCGCGCTGCCGATTTTATTCAGTGCGCGCAATATAAATATAAAAAGCCGCCTTTTAATAAGCAGCCCGTGGCCTTGAAAAATCTCCCGCGCATTACAGACATTAAGCCCATGGGTTTATGGCCGAAAGTTACCCTGGAGTTCTTAGTGTAACGCTTTGCCACCAATACCCTGGTTTGGGCTAAAACCCAAAGCGCACCCTTTAATACCAACAAAAATTGTCAACTCTAAACCTTGAGCGCCAGGCGCTAAGTCTGGGTTTAACATTTTCTATCTAAACCTGGCTGGCTAAGACTATTTTTATCTAACCGCCACCATAGTGTGTCGAGGGTCTACTATTGGGGAAGTTGAGCGAAAGAATAGTGGTTGGTTATAACTATTTAGTTCACATCCAAGCATGGATGCATCTTTAGGGATTAAAAAACAAATTGTTTAGGCGTTTTTGAGGTGTTTTAGACACAGCTTATGATTAACCGCCAAAAAATGAGTGACCCTATAGTTGAGCCGGTGGACCGCAATCGCTTGCTGGAACTGCGTGCGCGTTTTTTAGCGCTAAATAGTCTTAAGCTGCAGCGCGTAAAAGAAGGGCTCACACTTACCCAACAGCAATTTCTACGCCTGCTGCCAGTTTTGTTGCAGGTCAATCACCCGTCTTTTCCGGGTTTTGTGGATAAAAGCACACCTGTGGGCCTTGTGGGCTTTAATTGGGATAAAGACATAATTGCCGCCGCCCGCAGTTTAAGCCGTGGCTTTACGCCTCAGCGTTTTCTGCGCGAAGAAGCTAAAATTCTCAGTTTATTTTTAATGGGCAGCCTTGGCACCATCGCCCAAACACCCCGCAGTGATTTTGATATTTGGCTGTGTTATCAGCCCAAATTATCTGCAACCGAGCTGGCCAAATTAGAGCAAAAAGCGCAATTAATTAGCCAGTGGGCGCAGACACTTGGCCTGGAAGTTCACTTTTTTTTGATGAATCATCAGGCCTTTTTGCAGGGCGATCTATTGCCTATGTCGGAGGAGTCCAGCGGCGAATTACAGCGTATTTTATTGTTGGATGAATTTTACCGCACCAGTATTTGGCTCGCTGGGCGTCTGCCGGTGTGGTGGTTGGTGCCTGCAGCTGTCGAGCGCAGGGGGGAATATGCGCGTTATATTGCGGTATTGCTGCGCAACCATTTTATTAGCGATCAAGACTATATCGATTTTGGCGCCTCAGCCCATTTTACGGCAGAAGAATTTGTAGGCGCCGGGCTTTGGCAATTACACAAAGCCATTGAAGCCCCCTATAAATCCGTATTGAAATTAGTGCTGCTGGAAGCCTATGTAAATTACCAAGCGGAATTTTCACCGCTGAGCCTGCTGCACAAACAAAAAATCCACGCCGGCCGCGATGATTTAAATGAGTTGGATCCTTATATTGCCCTCTATCAATTTTTGGAGGATTATTTACTGCGGCGCTCGGACTCTGTGCGGCTTGAGGTGGTACGGCGCAGTTTTTATTTTAAAGTCAATCGCGGTATTTCCAAAAAAATAGGTATGGGCGCAAAATCTTGGCAGCGGCAAGTGTTGGAGCGCATGTGCCGCCACTGGGGCTGGAGTTCAGCGCGCATCGCCTATTTAGATGAGCGTATGCGCTGGAGCCTAAAAGATGTTATGGCGGAAAACGACGCCTTGGTCGCCACCCTCATGCGCTCATTTTTAGAGTTAAATGTAGCGGCGCGCCACAGCGGCCTCAACAATAAGCTCTGCGGCGACGATTTCCGCCTGCTCAGCCACAAATTAACTGCAGCCTTTGGCGTTAAGCCAGGTAAACAACTGCTGATTAATCCAGGCATAAAAAAAGATTTAACGACCCAGCAGTTGTGGCTTAAAAAGCCGACGCCGCAGACCTGGGCTTTGGCTGATAGCAATGGCGGCAATGATTTATACACCGCCAATAGTGTGCAGGAATTGTTGCTCTGGTGTAGTGTAAATTCGATTATCTCGGCTCACTCTAAACTGATTTGGCCCGCCAAGCCTGATGCCGGAACAGATCGCGCACGTACATTAATGCACAATTGGGTGGTGCAAAATAATACCCCCATCGCACTTGCGGCGTTTAAACAGGAGCCCCGTGTTGAAGCACTATTGGTGATTATTAATTGGCACACCGCGCCAGCGGATTTTAATCCTGCGGCCAGTGGCGGTGCATTCGATGTATTAAATTACGGCCCCAATCAATTAAATTTAATCCAGCGCCTGGATTGTTTTACCCGCAACAGTTGGGGGGAGTGGGCGTGTGTATCCTTTAGCGGGCAGGAAGCTTTGGTGGATTATTTGCGCTGGTGTTGGCGTGAATTAACAGACACCTGCTGGCAGTGGATGCAGTGCGAGACTGTGGCCAGCCACCTAAGCACAGCCTGTAGCCAGCGTGTGCAGCAATTAATGCGCGCTTTATTCAACTGTTTTAATCGCTCCGATATGCGCCAGCGCCGTTTTTTATTTTCATTCGGCGGTAAACACTGCTGCCTGCAATGGCAAAACGATGACCTATTGCCCCTCACCATTTATAGCGAGCGGGATTTATGGAATTTTTTAGCGGTGGAACAGGAAGTATTTTGCCCCTTGGTGGTTGATACCTATTGCCTGCCTCAGCAGCCCTTGGCGGTCATTGGCCATCATGTACAGCCGGGTGTGAGCCAATTATTTTATTGTGTGGCGGCGCAAACTATTGTTTTGTATATCTGTGATGATAAAGGCGCAATATTGCGTTTGCAGCTGGAAACTCAGGAAAAACAACAGCAGCTGGTGCATTGGATCGGATTTTTACGCCGCGCCTTAGCCCTCTGGCAGGATCAGCATCCGCACAATTTGGCGGATATTAATAGTTTGGCATTATTTGAAATTATTCCTCAGCAGCAGGGTTTTGCGGTACAGCGTAAAGCGGTGCACCTTGAAATCCCCGCCCCGGTATTGGCGGCAACGATTGCCGGTGGCTGGTCGGACGATGCCCAAATTACCCTTTCCTGCGCCGGGGAGAGCGCAACCTGGCCATACCTGGCCAGTAGTGGGCCGTTAAATCGCAACCTTGCCAAAACCAAATCCGCCGATCCATCAGGCGAGGAATCCGCCTGGGATCATATGGCGCGTTGGCTCACGCCGCTGTTGCCCGCCGGGCAGGGCATTATTCGCCTGGATGAATTAGGTTGGCCCGGCGCCACTAAAGACTGGCAACTGGTCTCCTTAGTGAAATGTAAACTCATGGTGGAGACGCAATTAAATATCGCCCGCATCCGGCAGCGCAAACGAGAGGGGAGTTAAACCTAAAAACTGCAGTAGGGTTTGACTGCGGTGTTTAGGTTTAAATAAAACTCATGATTTGCTCAGCAGCAAATCGGGATTTAGGCAAGCTGGCATTAAAATCGGTATCCGCACCATAACCCACTGCCACAAGGGCCACGCCGGTCAAGCCTCTGTGTGTTAAATGTAGCTCGCGGTTTAAAACGTCTCTGTCGATGCCCTCAATGGGTACCGCATCCAAACCGAGGGCTGCAGTACCCAACAGGAAAAAGCCCATATTCAAATACACTTGTTTTTCCATCCAATGCTGGG
>DAOQGS010000297.1:0-4984 GCA_035338675.1 Cellvibrionaceae bacterium | reverse complement strand
AAATTGCCCACCAGCTGCTGGAGGCGAAATTCGGGGCTCGCATTGAGGGCCACTAGGGTGGATTTGCCAATCACGGCGTCCACATCCAGGCTCATCCGCCGCTGAAAGTGTTTGATGGCCTCTTGCAATTGAGCTTCGTAACGCCCGGTGGACTGATAGGTTTTAGGCAGGTCGCCCCAGTACATCAAGCGCTCGATGATCGGCCCTAAGCGGGCGTCTTCCATATCGATTTTGATGGCGGGTTTAAGGGCGAGGGGCTCCCAGGGCGGGGCATCGGCCAGGCGCGCGCGCAGTTTGGGGATTTCTGCGCGCAGGGCTTGATATTCGGGGGATTTAGGTCGCAGCCCTGCCAGCAACTCAATGGGATCGCGGCCCTTGCTGATATCGCTAAGTAGGGGGCCTAGGTTGGCCAGCTTGGTTTGGGTTTTCCACTCGGGGGTGAGGCTGGTGGGGTTTACCTTGCCGTTGGCGAGGTGATTGGCCAGGGTGATAAAGCCGTCGCTGAGCAACCAATCGCAATTCTTTTGCAACTCTGCCGTCATGCTATCGCCGCTGCACCCGGTGGTGAGGGCGTTGAGGTGATAATCCTGCGGCAGCAGGCCTTCATCCTCGCTGCTTTGAATAAACGCCAGCAGTTTTTGCCGGTTCGGGTAGCTTGCTTGGGTGTACCACAACGGCTGGGGGTTGCTGTCGTAATAGGTTGTGAGTGTGGCCTCTTGGGCCAGCGGCTCACCGAGCACCACCCGGCCTGCGGCGAGGGTGGCTTGAGGCGTCGCCTCGGGGGCGAACTCCTCTTCTTCAGCGGCGGCTATGGGGGCTGCGTGCAGGCACGCGGTTAACAGCAGTGGGAGCAGAGTTGTATCGGAGCGAACCATCTTGTATAGCGTCCTTGGAGTACATCGAACCATCATTTAAGCATCATCCTGCAGGGCGGAGTTGAGTTTACGGGTAACGGCTAAGGGGGGGTGAGTAAAGGGTGCCAGCAATCGGTACACCAGGGGCACCACACAAAGGGTGAGCACAGTAGCGACCAAGACGCCTGAAAACAAGGTCACCCCCAATACGCTGCGGGTTTCGCTGCCCGCGCCGGGGGTAAATATTAAGGGGAGAGCCCCTACCAATGCGGTGATATTGGTCATGAGGATGGGGCGTAGGCGAGTATCTGCCGCCCGTCGGATGGCTTCCTCAATGGAGAGGCCTTCATCCCGGCCCTGGTTGGCAAACTCGACAATTAAAATGCCGTTTTTGGCCGCCAACCCCACCAGCAAAATCAGCCCTACCTGGCTGAACAGATTCAGGCTCATACCCGCAATGGCCAGGCCGCACAGGCCGCCAGCTATGGCTAGGGGCACGGTGAGGGTAATCACTAAAGGGTTGATGTAGCTTTCAAACTGTGCTGCCAGCACCAAAAACATCACCACTATGCCCAGGATAAAGGCCCAGTTGCTGGCGCCACTGGCGTCGATGAAGGCGCGGGAGCGGCCCTTGTAATCGAGGATGGCGGTTTCCGGCAGCTGGGTTTTCACCAGCTGCTCTATGTAGGCAAGGGCTTTGTCTTGGGTAAACCCGGTCTCTAGGTTGGCCTCAATGGTGATGGCGCGGTTGCGGTTAAAGCGGTTGAGGGTTTTCGAGTCGGCGAAGTCGCTCAAGGTGATCAGGTTGCCCAGGGGCACTAAGGCGCCTGTGGTATCCGAGCGCACCTGTACATTGGCCAGGTCGCTGGGGTCATTAAATTGCTCCCGGCGCCCTTCCAGCAGCACGTCGTACTCCTCGCCCTGATCGACAAATGTGGAGGCCCGCTTGGAGGCCAAGAGGGTTTCCAGGGTGGAGCCGATACTTTGCACCGAAACCCCCAGGCTTGCGGCTAGCTCGTAGTTGATGTCCACCTTAATTTGCGGGCTGGTCTGTTTGTAGTCGGAATCCAGGGCGAGAAAGCCCGGGTTGTTGTCGTTGATGGCTTTGAAGAGGGTGTCCCGCCACTGGGCCAGGGTTTCATAGGTGCCGCCTTCGATCACTACCTCAATGGGTTTGCCGCTGCGGCTGCTGATGCCCTGGCGCATGATGGGGGCGATACGCACACCGGGTAGATCCGCCAGATCCTTGCGTATATCCGCCATGATGGCCCAGGCATCGCGCCGCTCGCCCCAGGGTTTGAGGTTGATGATGGCAATGCCGGTATTAAAGGTGGTGGCGCTGGCGCTAAAGTTGCGAGGCGCCCGCACTAACATACGGTCTACCTCACCTTTATCGATATACACCATCAGGCGCTTCTCGATTTCCTCCATGTACTGAGCCATATAGGCGTAGGAGGCGCCCTCGGGGCCGTCTACCGACACAAAAAACGTCCCCCGGTCTTCATCCGGCGCGTACTCTTTGGGCAGGTGGTTGTACAAACCGATGCAGCCGGCGAGGCTCGCCACCAGGATCACGCCTGCAATCCAGGGGCGGTGCAAAATACGTTGCAGAATGCGCTGGTAAAACCCCCGCACGGAGTTGAAGCCACTGTCTACGCCGCGGATCAGCAGGTTATTGGTGTGGCTGGATGTAAGCAGCCGGGCGGCGATGACCGGTGAGAGGGTGAGGGCTACTAGAGCTGAGAACAATACCGCCGCACTCATGGTGACGGCAAATTCGGTGAACAGGCGGCCTAAATCTCCCTCCACAAAGGCGATGGGAATAAACACTGCAACTAATACAAAGGTGGTGGCCAACACCGCAAAGCCCACCTGGCGAGTGCCGCGAAAGGCGGCCACCAGGGCGGATTCCCCCAGGGTAGTCATGCGGCGGTGAATGTTCTCCAGCACCACAATGGCATCGTCCACCACCAGCCCAACACTCAAAATCAGTGCCAATAGGGTGAGCATATTGAGGCTGAAGTCCAGCATCAACAGCAGGCTGAAGGTGGCAATGAGGCTGACTGGCACCGTGACCGCAGGGATTAGGGTGGCCCGCCAACTGCCCAAAAACAGATAGATCACCAGGATCACTAAAGCGGCGGCCACGGCGAAGGTGCGGTACACCTCGTGGATGGCCTCTTCAATAAACACCGAGGAGTCATAACTTTGCAGCAATTGCATGCCGCCGGGCAGGTTTTTATTTAGGCGGGCGACTTCTTGTTTACAGACGCGGGCCACATCCAGGGTGTTGGCGGTGGACTGTTTGACTATGCCCAAACCCACCATGTTGGCGCCATTGCCGCGAAACAGGTTGCGATACTCCACCGAGCTTTTTTCCACCTGGGCCAGGTCCCCTAAGCGCACCAAGCCCTTGTCATCGGCGCGCACCACCAGGCTGGCAAACTCCTCGGCGCTAGTGAATTGGCGGTTGACCCGCAGGGTGAATTGGCGCTCCACCGATTCGATCACCCCGGCAGGCAGCCCCACATTTTCCCGCCGCAGGGCTTTTTCTACATCGGCGGCAGTGAGGGCGAAGGCGGCCAGCTTGTCTTTATCCAGCCAAATGCGCATGGCGTAGGTTTGCCCGCCGCCAATGCGCACTCGGGCCACGCCGTCCAGGGAGGAAAAACGGTCCACCAGGTAACGCTCGGCATAGTCGGTGAGGGCGGGTACCGTCATGCCGTCGCTGGCGAGGTTGAACCAAATGATGACGTCTTCGTTGGCGTCCACCTTTTGAATATCCGGCGGGCGGATTTCCGGCGGCAGGCTGGGCAGGGCGCGGCTGACCCGGTCGCGCACATCGCTGGTGGCGGCATCTATATCGCGGCCTAAGCGAAACTCCAGCTTCACTGAGGAGCGGCCATCCTCGGAGGTGGATTCGATAAAACGAATGCCCTCAATGCCCGCGACGCGATCTTCAATAATTTGCGTGATGCGCGATTCCACCGTGGCCGCCGCCGCACCCACATACTCGGTGCTGATGGACACCACCGGCGGGTCAATGTTGGGGTATTCCCGCAGGCTTAAGCGGAAGTAAGAGGCCACCCCCGCCACCAACAAAATTAAACTGATGACCGTGGCAAATACCGGCCTTTTTATACTGGTATCGGACACCCACATCAGGGTTTACCCCGTGGTAATAATTCGCTTAAGGGCTTGCCAGTATCCTCGCCGAGCACCGCAACCTTAGCCCCGGCGGTGAGTTTAGCGGTGCCCTGGGTGACAATTTTGTCCCCGCTGTTAACACCTGCCACCACCACCTGGCCGCCGCTACGGGCTTTTACCTGCACCGTTTGGCGGGAGACCTTATTCTCGGCTTCAATGCGGAACACAAAACTCTGGGTACCCTCTTGTACCAGGGCCCCCTCCGGCAGGGTGAGCCCTTCAATACTGTGTTCAATGCGCACTTTTACCCGCTCCCCGGCCAGCCAGCCTGGCCCGGCTACTTGCCCTCGCGCCAGCAGGGTCAGGGTGTTGGGTTGTAGGCGGTTATCCAGGGCCAGCACTTTGCCCTCTGCGGTATGGCTGTCATCCAGGCTCAAAGCCTCAAAGGGTGTACCCAGTTGTATTAACCGCGCCTGGGCTTGCGGCACCTCAATATCCAGGTGGAAGACTTCCGGGCCTTCCAGCTGGGCAAGCGTATCGCCGGGGCGCACCAAATCCCCTGGGTTCACTGCTTTTAAGCCCAGCCGCCCGTCAAACGGGGCGCGAATTAAGCGATCGGCCAGCCGCGCTTCAACGGCGGTTAGTTGGGCCTGGGCGCTTTCAAAGGTGGCCTGTTTAATGCCAAAGGCCTCTAAAGAGGTGAGCTTGGCTTTGAGCAGGGTTTCGGCGCGGGCAAATTGCGCCTGGGCGTCTTTAAATTGGGCGCGGGCTTGGCTCAGCAGGGCTTGTTCTTCTTGGCGGGTCATTTCAAACAACACATCGCCCGCTTTCACCTTCTGCCCGTCTTTTACGTGCACCGCACTGAGGGTTTCCGTCACGCTGGGGGAGAGCAGCACACTTTGCGCCGGGCTTAAGCGGCCATAGAGCACCAGCGGCAAATCCAGGCGGGTAGGGTTGAGCGATTTGATAAATACAGGGGTGGG
>DAOQGS010000296.1:0-4999 GCA_035338675.1 Cellvibrionaceae bacterium | reverse complement strand
CAGGCTAAATTGATCAGGGCGATCTATTTTGCCGCCGAGTCAATCGGATCGGCCCGTGGCTCATTTCAGATGGGATGACACAGTGCAACCCACCTGTGGAACTTGGCCTATACTGAAGAAGTCCTGCGGTAATTGTGAGCGAGTACGTTATGGGTGTTGCGTCTTTTATAACTAAACTTTTAGGCCGTAATTCCTCACCGGGTATGCATAACGGTGATTTTTCACCACGCACGGTAATTGAACCCCCACAATTTAGCCTGATGGAATCAGCGCAGCTGTATCTTAATTATTTATTTGAACAAAATACTGCGCAGCCGATTACCGTACCGCAAAAATTAGTTTTGGATTTAGTGCAGTCGAATTTAAAGCGCAAGGAAAATCGCTTGAATGCCGTACCGCGCCTGCCGAGTGTTATCCCCAAATTAATCCGCAGCCTAAGAGACCCGGACAGCGCCATTCGCGATTATGTGCTGATTGTGAAAAAAGATGTCTCCATGACCGCGGCGGTGCTAAAACTTGCCAACAGCGCTTATTTTAACCCTATCGACCAGCACATCGGCGATATAGACCGCGCCGTGATGTTGCTCGGTGTGGCGGGCCTGCGCTCAGTTTTATCCGCAGCTGTGATGCAGCCGATTATTCAGCGCGATTCGCCCTATTTTTCCCAAACCGGGCAAAGGCTGTGGCAGCACTCATTGCATTGCGCTATCGCCTGCGAACAAATTGCCCCCCTGCGCGGCGTCGAGCCTTTTAGTATGTATTTATTAGGGCTGGTACACGATGTGGGTAAAATCACCCTGTTTAGCGAACTGTGCAAACAATTTAAACTCAACGGCAGCCAGGAGCAGCCGGGGCTGCAGGCCTTTGCGCCCTTAATGCGCAGCTTTTCGGCGCAGTTGAGTTATTTAATTGCCCGCGACTGGGATTTACCTGAAGAGGTGTGTGAGGCATTAAAGGAACAAATTGACCTAGCCCCCGGCAGCTCGATCAGCGAAGAGGGTGTGGTGCTGTATCAAGCCAATATTATTTCCGAAGCCCACGTTACCCTGTACCCCAAATTCCCCGAGCGGGCGGCGAAGCTTTTGGAGCATTTACACTTGCCAGCGGATTTATTTAATACCCTCACCTCGGTGGATGAGGAGTTATAAAACTCCGCTCAGAGCGTATCTAACAATCCGGAATGAAAGCGAAATTCACCGTCGCCAGAGAGCACCAGCGTGCGGTCTACCGCTAAAAAATGCGCCACTCGCCCATCAATGGGCTCGGGCGCTACCGCTTTAGCTAGGGCGAGGTAATCCTGAAAGTGACGCGCTTCGGATTTGAGCAGGGATAAATAAAACTTTTTTAATTCATCGTCTAAAAACGGTGCAATCTTGTCAAAGCGCTCGCAGGAGCGCGCCTCAATAATCGCCCCCACAATTAATACATCCACCAGGCGCGCAGGCTCATAGGTGCGCACATCTTTGCGCATACCCGCCGCATAACGCGAAGCACTCAACTGCTCATAGGCGATCTTGCGTTTATGCATAATGGCAATTACCTGCTCAAAATGCCGCATTTCCTCGCGAATTAAGCGGGACATTTTTTGCATCAGGGTGAAATTAAGCAGCGCGCCGGTGCCGGGGCACTCGTCCCCGGCTGGGCCGTATTTCCAAATCAACCCCATGGCGGTTTGCGCCGCTTTTAATTCACAATTGGCGTGATCCAGCAGCATCAGTTCTGGGCGCGCCAGTGCGTCTTGCACCCAGGCGTCGGGGGTTGCGCACAATAAAAAAGCGCGTATGGGGGCAATTAAATCGGTCATGGTAGGTACTGGGCAAAATAGCGCTCGTAATGCACGAGGGAGAGCAAATAAAATTCTTCATCCAATTGTTGTTTTAATTCAACCAAGCATTGGCCAGAATCAGCCACCACCCAGCGGCAGCCGTAAGCGTTTAAATCGGTAATTTGACTGGCGCCCGCTTTTAATAAATCCATAAACCAGGCATAGGCGGATAGATCGGGGTTGTGGCGTATCTTCTGCGCAAATAGCTGTGCTTGTAACTTCTGCGCATCCCAAATTTCAATGCGCGGCTGGATTAATTGCGTCAACAAACTATCCAAACGCCCATTAATTAAACGGCGCTGGGCCGGGGTATAGGCATTCCAGTGGATCACCTCATGGGCAAAGCGTTTGCAGCCACGGCACACCACATCGCCAATACCGGTAGAACAAACCCCTATGCAGGGGGTGCGAACCTGATACACGTAATACTCCGCTGCATTAAAAGCGCCCGCAGGCGCTAAAAGGCATTTATTTTTTTAACAGGGAGAGATCTTTTGCCTCCCAGTGGGGGAAGTGTTTGCGAATTAAACTATTGAGTTCCAACTCAAATGCAGAAAATTCACTGGGCGCTGCCGTGGCGCTAAATGCCCTGGCTTCTTCCACCATACCGGCCCCCACGGTAACGTTGGTTAGGCGGTCGATAACAATAAAAGCGCCGGTGCCGCGATTGTGCTGGTAATTATCCACCACCACCGGTTGCTGCAAACCCACATCCACCTTGGCAATATCGTTTAATTGCATACGCTCAGCCGGCTGCAATTGCAGCTCATTCACATCGATGCGGTGGTGAATTTTATCCACGCTACCAACGGTAACTTTGGTGGCAAATTTAAATAGGTATTCTTTGCCCGGCTGCATAGGGGATTCTGCCATCCATACCAAATGGGCCGTTAATTGATTGGTGTAGGTCACGGCATCATCCGCTTTTACCAACATATCGCCGCGGCTAATATCAATTTCATCCTCCAAAGTGATGGTGATGGCTTGACCGGCAAAGGCGTATTCCATGCTGCCTTCAAAATTAATTAATTGTTTGACCCGGCTGGTTTTACCCGACGGCAAGACTTTTAAAGCATCGCCCGGTTTTACCACGCCGGAGGCAATAGTGCCGCAAAAACCGCGAAAATCTAGATGAGGGCGATTAACCAATTGCACAGGGAAGCGAAAATCCGCCAGGTTTTTATCCTGCGCAATAGGCACCGCTTCTAACACTTCCATCAAGGTTGGGCCTTGATACCAGGGCGCGCGCTCACTGCGATTGACCACATTGTCGCCATCCAGCGCCGACATGGGCACAAAATAATAATCCTGCGCATTGAGGTTTTTACTAAACGCCAAATAATCCGCTTTGATTTTTTCAAATACTTCTTGGGAGAAATCGGTTAAATCCATTTTATTAATGGCTACAACCACGTGTTTAATACCCAGTAAAGAAGCAATAAACGAGTGGCGGCGGGTTTGGGTGACTACGCCGTAGCGGGCGTCAATTAAAATCACCGCCAAATCACAGGTGGAAGCGCCGGTGGCCATATTGCGGGTGTACTGCTCGTGGCCTGGGGTGTCGGCAATAATAAATTTGCGTTTGGCGGTGGAGAAATAGCGGTAGGCCACATCAATGGTAATACCCTGCTCCCGCTCAGCTTGTAAGCCATCCACCAACAGGGCTAGATCAATTTTTTCACCCGTAGTGCCGTGTTTTAAAGAGTCGGATTTAATCGCTTCTAATTGATCTTCGTAGATCATTTTTGAGTCGTGTAACAAACGGCCGATAAGGGTGGATTTACCATCGTCCACCGAACCGCAGGTTAAAAATCGCAGGAGTTCTTTTTGCTCGTGCTGGGCTAAATACGCATTAATATCGGTGGCAATTAAATCAGATTGGTGTGACATGCATACTCCGGGTCAACAACTATACAGTGAAACAATAAAGGTTTAGGTGTGCTGATAACTGCTTACGCCAAGATAACCAGCACCAGTACGTTAGAAATAACCTTCTTGTTTTTTCTTTTCCATGGAGCCTGAGCTATCGTGGTCGATAACCCGCCCTTGGCGTTCAGAGGTGGTTGTTAACAACATTTCTTGGATAATTTCCGGCAGGGTTGCCGCATGGGACTCCACCGCGCCGGTGAGCGGGTAGCAGCCGAGGGTGCGAAAACGCACCATTTTTTCTTCTATGGTTTCGCCGGGCAATAGTTCCATGCGCTCGTCATCGCGCATAATTAATACCCCATCGCGCTCCACCACCGGGCGCGGAGCGGAAAAATACAGGGGCACAATGGGTATTTGCTCTAGATGAATGTATTGCCAAATATCCAACTCCGTCCAGTTAGATAAGGGAAATACACGAATAGATTCGCCTTTGTCCACGCGGCCGTTGTAAATATTCCACAATTCTGGGCGCTGGTTTTTCGGGTCCCAGCGGTGGTTTTTATCGCGGAAGGAATACACCCGCTCTTTCGCACGGGATTTTTCTTCGTCCCGGCGGGCGCCGCCAAAAGCAGCGTCAAAACCGTATTTATTTAAGGCTTGTTTAAGGCCTTGGGTTTTCATAATGTCGGTGTGTTTAGCGCTGCCGTGCACAAAAGGGCTGATACCCATATCAACGCCTTCTTGGTTGATGTGCACAATTAAATCCATGCCTAATTCTTTCGCGCGATTATCGCGAAAGGCGATCATTTCTTTAAATTTCCAGGTGGTATCGACGTGTAATAAAGGAAACGGCGGCTTGCCCGGTGCGAAGGCTTTTAATGCCAAATGCAACATCACGGCGGAATCTTTACCGATGGAATAGAGCATGACGGGTTTATCAAACTCCGCCACCACTTCGCGAATAATATGAATACTTTCCGCCTCAAGTTGCTTAAGGTGCGTCATTGAGTAGGTGTATGAGGGATCACTGGTCATAGGGGCACAGGCTTAGGATCAAAAAGGCCGCCATTGTACCCGCCGGGGCAGCAGATGCCAAAAGAAAGCCAGGCCAGCCATGGCCGCCACACAGATTTTTAGGCCCTGGGGCAGATATTTACACTCTGTCACCTTAGAATGCCGGCCTGCATTTAAAGGCTGTCACCATGACATTTATCCGCCAATCCTCCCCCCATACCCACAGCGGCGCGCGCATCCAGCACCTGATGCTCTGGGTACTGGCGGCCTTGGTGCCGGGACTTGCGGTGC
>DAOQGS010000295.1:0-5017 GCA_035338675.1 Cellvibrionaceae bacterium | reverse complement strand
ACCTGTTGCAGGGCTTTATCTTGGGCGGGATAAATAATTAAACCTTCTTCGGGAACTATGCGCACCAGGTGATGAAATTGCCGCTGAATGGCCGCTAAATCAGGGAAAATATCAGCGTGGTCGTATTCAAGATTATTTAAAATTGTGGTGCGCGGGTGGTAGTGCAAAAATTTAGAGCGTTTATCAAAAAATGCGCAGTCGTATTCATCCGCTTCAATTACAAAAAAACTCGAGCCGCCGAGGCTTGCCGAAGCTGGAAAATTCAGTGGTACGCCGCCAATTAAAAAACCCGGTGAATAATCGGAATATTCTAAAATCCAGGTTAATAAACTCGCTGTGGTGGTTTTACCGTGGGTGCCCGCTACCGCCAATACCCAGCGATTGTTTAACACATGCTCAGCAAGCCAGGCTGGGCCTGAGGTGTAGGGAATCATACGGTTGAGTACAGCTTCCATCACTGGGTTGCCCCGGCTGATGACATTGCCAACCACCACCACATCCGGGTTTAAATCCAATTGGGCTGGGTCATAGCCCTCAATTAACTCGATTCCCGCCGCTGCTAATTGTGTACTCATGGGCGGGTACACCTGCTGATCGCTGCCGGTTACGCGAAAACCCAATTGTTTGGCCAGCACCGCCAAACTGCCCATAAAAGTGCCACAAATACCGAGTATATGAATATGCCCCATAAGCTTTCACGCCTAAAAAGCCGTTAGGATACTGGAATAAGACAGGGGTTGACAGCTTAGCGGTGGGCCAAAAGGCCTATTTTAATTACGACCTAAAGGTTGAAAGGCTTAAGGTTGGGCGCGCAAAAATACTCAATTAAAGTGCAGACGTATTAGCCAATACGCCTTGGCGGCTAAATAACAAGGGAGAAAAGTGACGGCGCTCCCTGTATTAGATGGTGGAGCGCGATGAGGGGCGTAACTCCAATAAAAGGGCTGTTATTTCAGCATATTGGTCGCGCTGGCCATGGCTTCGGATAAATCCTCAGCTTCAGCGTTATCAATATCCCAATCCAACCCTAAGCGGTCAAAAGCCGTAACCGTGGAATAATCCAGATCTTGGTAATGGATATTATTGGCATCCAAGCTCTGTAAAAAACCCACGGTAACCAAATCGGCATAATCGGCCTTAGGTGCGACACGAGTAAAATCTAAATATTGCAATGGCACCTGTTGGATAGCAGCCGGAAAACCCCATACCGTCAAAATACGCGCACCTATATGCGGATGCGCCTGAGCGATTACCGATTCCAGAGTAAAACTATCACGCAATAAAGCGGGGTGATCTTCAGCGTAGGAAAGAATCGGCAGTACACCAATTTGATGCACTAACCCGGCTAAGGCCGCTTCATCGGGTTTGAGTTTAGTTTTAAATTTACAGAGAACCGTGCAAATACCGGCAATCTCAGCGGATTGATTCCACACCAGGCGCAAACGGCGATCGACCAGGTCGCTAGTAGCCTGGAACATCTGCTCCATGGCAAGCCCGGTAGCCAGGGCGCAGGTGGTGCTCATCCCCAGGCGAGAGAGCGCCATGTTTAAGTCTTCAATAACCTTAGCGCCGCGGTAAATGGCGCTGTTGGCCACTTTGATGATACGGGCGGCGAGCGCAGCATCCTGGCCGATAATCCCCGCCAATTGTTTGATGCTGGCATTGGGATCATCGGCAACCTCCCGCACCCGCAAGGCCATTTCAGGCATGGTCGGCAGCACCAGGCTGTCGTCATCAATAGATTTTAAAATGATTGCCGAGATTTTTTCTACCAGATTAGACATAAGCACTCCCAAGCCGCGGGGGCCTTCCGGCCCCTAATCACATAGTTATAGCATAGGGTAGCGGCAGCCACTGTATTTTGCTGTGTTCATAGCCTGGGCTGGCAAGCGCATGCTCCATGGCCTGGTCATTCACCACCGCCAAAAACTCCTCACCGCTGCTTAGCACCACCACACCCTGCGCCTCGGTGTGTTCAGCACTGTGCAGTGCTGCCCCCACCGGCAAATGTACAGCAGAGATTTTGCCGCGATATAAATGTTTTTTTAATTTCCCTAAGTACTGCATACGCGCCACAATTTCCTGCCCGGTATAACAGCCTTTTTTAAAACTGATGGCATCCACCTGATCTAGATTAAACATTTGCGGTATAAATTCTTCTACCGTTGGCCCGCGCACTTCAGCTATACCGCGCTTAATTAGCTCAGCATCAAAATTTTCAGCCTTTATTACACTTTGCTTTTGCTCTATCCATTGGGTTAAGGCTTCACAAGTCCCGTACACTTCCAACCAGTCATTCGCTCTGGCCACCAATACAGCATCCTCAAACACTTGGAATTTACCGGCGGTTAGAGGCTCGAGTAAATTTAAAGCAGCCCCCACTTGACTGAGGATATGATCGCCAACTAATGCATAAGCGGGCATTTCAAGCAGCGAAAATTTAACCTTAGTAAATACGGCGTATTTTTTTAGCCCCTCAAATGCCTGCTGCACACTCGAATGCACGCGCAAATACACATTGGCCTGTTTTTGAAATGCCACAAAGGTTAAAACCATTCGCCCCTTAGGATTACACTGGGCGCCCAACAGCCACTCCTGCTGCTCCAGCCGCCGCATATCACAGGTAACTTGCGACTGAATAAATTTCACCGCTTCAGGGCCGGATATTTCGATATAGTGATAATCCGGCAATGGGTAATATTTGGTCGAATGTACATTTTCTGCGCCGTTTATATCTCGCATAATAAATCCTCAATTTTTGCACTGTGTGCAGCAGATATTTTTCTGCGTTTAGTCTTAATTTTTTGGTCAACTTGGGTGTTCATTCCCCAAAAGCTAGGCCCATCTTTTTTCATCTATTGGGCATCTGCATAGGGGAAACTCTAATTAACAGCCTGTTGAAATACTTGGGCGGCGACGCTCTGGTAAGGCAAATTTTGGCAAAAAACCGGACGACTGCATGGATGCAGGAGGTAGAGCAATGCAGGAGCAATTGCCGAGTTTACACGCAGTAAATGAGAATTTTTTGCCAAAATTTAACGCCGCCAGAGCTAGCAAGGGAGTATTTCAACAGGCTGTTAAGGCTTGTTTGCCAAACAGCTGTCGGCAGAGCGCGCAGGGCGAAACTGCGGGAATCCAATGCCAGGCAAGCAATTTTAACTTTCACGCCCTCGCAGCGTCTTTCACGCGGCTCGTTTTGAGGAGTTTACCATTGTATCGCCGGGTGGAAATCTATGGTCCACGGATTGCGCTGTACCCTGAGCCCTTTTTCGTGCCACACACACCCTGTGCAATCTGCCAACCGTATAAAACAGACAGTATACTGTCCCACTTTTTCATAAGTGAGCACGCCATGGATTACAACCGCCTCAAATGGGCCTCCCGTCGTGGGATGCTCGAACTGGACTTGATTCTACAGCCCTTCGTTGAACAGGCCTATCCAACACTCAGCGCAGAGTGGCAACAGATTTTTGCCGACCTGTTACTCTGTGAAGATCAGGATTTATTCGCATGGCTCCTGAACCGACAAGATCCGGAAGATGAAGATTTGGCAAAAATGGTCAGGATGATCCGCGATTATGCGCAAAAAAAACCTTAAATTTACCGCCAGCATCGCCCCATCACGGTTATATCTGCTCTCTGTATTGGCCTTGCATACGCTGGCGAGTGTCCTAAGCCTATGTATTGATTTTTCGGTTGCCCAACACCTATTTGCACTGGCCGCCATCGCAGCTAGCCTGTGTTATCAGCTTGGTGTCTACGCGCAGAATGCCTGTTGGGTGCATGTAAGTTTTGAGGCTGATCAGGCCATTTGTACAAAAAGCAAAATAAATTATTTCCCAATCGGCGATGACGCGTTAGCTCTGTCCAACTTTATTGGTGACACAGAAGAGTACCGTGCTGAGCTCTTGCCCAAGGCGTGGGTATTACCCCACTTAGTCATCCTCTACGTACAATTTAAAGCAGGCAGCTGCAAAAGCCTGATTATTGTTAAAGACTCAATCGCGGCAGATGATTTTCGCAGGTTAAAAATTTTTGTATTAAATGGGCCTCTGCTTAAAAACCAACGCTTAAAACAAGGCGAAAACAGCGTATAACCTAAAAACCTCGGCCCAATATTAACCCGGCGGCTAAATAGATCGTCCTGATCTATTTAGCCTTCTCGCCGCCCTAAAACTGGCGAAAATGCGTGGATTTCCTTGTTTTAGGGCAGCTCACGGCGGTTTGCACCGCCGGGGCGGCATCCATGCCGCCATTATTAACCCGGCACTAAATGGCGCCGGGTTAATAAAAACAATCACCACCTATAAAAATTCGTTATTTCGCCCACTTCACGCGCGGTAAATCAGGTAGGCAATTATGGAGTGCTGAGGCCATCCAACTGAGCAGCCAGGGCTTCAGGAGGAAATTGCCCCGTTACCACGGCATCACCGAGGGCGCGCAATAAAACTAATTTTAGTTTCCCAGCAGCAACTTTTTTATCCAGTGCCATATAACGCATGAAGGCTTCAGAATACATGCCCTGTGGTGGCGCGATGGGCAAATTACACCGCGCAATTAAATTGACGACGCGCTGGTGATCCGCATCGCTAATCCATCCTATAGTGCACGATAATTCGCTGGCCATGACCATGCCAGCACCCACCGCTTCGCCGTGTAACCACTGGCCATAGCCCAAATGCGCCTCAATAGCATGTCCATAGGTGTGGCCAAAATTTAAAATAGCGCGCAGATCCTGCTCCCGCTCGTCAGCCTCAACAACTGCCGACTTAATTTCACAGGAACGCACAATTGCAGCTTCCACCAAGCTCCAATCACGCCTCATTAGTCCTTCTACATTAGCTTCTAGCCAAACCAGAAAATCGGCATCGTATATAAATCCATATTTAATCACTTCCGCCATACCTGCGGAGAATTCTCGATCAGGCAAAGTCGCTAGTACCTGGGTATCAATTACCACACCCTTTGGCTGATAAAAGGCGCCAATCATATTTTTGCCTAAAGGATGGTTAACGCC
>DAOQGS010000294.1:0-5045 GCA_035338675.1 Cellvibrionaceae bacterium | reverse complement strand
ATGGCTAGAGGTTACTGAAGGTGGCTTGGATACTAGGGCTCACCGGCGGCCTTGCAGTGGGCAAGACTCGGGTGGCCAATTCCTTTGCCGAGTTAGGCGCCCAGTTAATTGATGCCGATGTAATAGCCCGCGACTTAGTGGCGCCTGGCACCCCTGCATTGCAGGCTATTATCGAGCGATTTGGGGCGGGAATTGTGCAGGCGGGAGCGCTCGATCGCCCGCAGTTGCGCCGCGTTTTTTTTGCCGAACCTGCCGCTAAAACCTGGCTTGAACAGTTATTACACCCGTTAATTCGCCACGCCATCACTCAACAAATTCAATTGCCCCATTCCCCCTATGCAATTTTGGTTGCGCCGCTTTTATTTGAGAATGGCCTGAATTCCCTGACCCAGCGTACCCTGGTTATAGACGCAACTGAGGAGCAACAGCTTAGCCGCGGCGGCCAGCGCGACGGCAGTGATGAGCAGACGCTCAAATCCATCATCGCCGCGCAAATGCCCCGCCATCAGCGCCTTGCGCTAGCCGATGACCGCCTGGATAATTCCGGCCCTTGGCCAGATACCCAAAGGGCCATAGCCGTTTTACATCATCAGTATCAACAATTAGCCAAGGCCTATGACGCTCACAACCCTGTCCATCCCCTGCCCCACCTGTAAAAAAAACGTGTTAATGACGGCGGACTTCCCCCAGCGGCCGTTCTGCAGCGAGCGCTGCCGGTTAATTGATTTGGGGGCCTGGGCGGATGAGAGCCACCGGATTGCGGGTGAGGCGGTGGAGTTGGATATTTGGACGGAAGAAGTGGGGCCGAAATAAATTGGCCAGGCTTTAAGCTGTAACCATCCTTGCGATACCCTTGGTGTATATCGCTTAAGCGCAAACAAAAATCCTACTTATTTGGTAAGTGTATTCACCCCAGTGGCTTATGGAGGGAATGGGCAGCGCAACCACCCCCTTCTGGCTGCGCCCGCCACCCCTCCGATGGAGGGGAATTTTAAAACGCCCTGACTATTAAATCCTTCAATTATTATTCTCCGCAGCGGGAATTAGGTTGCGACTGTTTCCTTAGGCGTTGATCTTGTTCCCACGCTCGGCGTGGGAATGTTTTGGGAGGGGGTTCGAGTAGGAGTATTAGGCAGAGAACAAAGCATGCATTCCCACGCAGAGCGTGGGAACGAGAATAACCCGGATTTCGCTGTGCTTTATTGCGGCCACTGAATTCCAGCTACTGAATTCAAGTCATTAAGCAGTAGCGAACCGGTGACGTAAATGCAGAAGCGTTGGTATTAGCGCATCAAATCTTGAGACGGTGCACTCAATGGTTGGCGCGGCGACTCATACTGAAAGCCAATTTGTTGCTCCACCAAATAAATCGGCCGGTTTTTCACTTCTTTATAAATGCGGCCAATGTATTCCCCCATCAGCCCCATAAAAAATAATTGCACACCGCCGATAAATAACACCACGATCATTAAAGATGCATAACCCGGCACATCCACACCGGTAATTAAGGTGCGCAAGAAAATAAAGGAGCCGTACAAAAATGCTACCGCCGATACACATAGGCCGAGATAACCGCCTAAACGAATGGGTAGTGAGCTGAAGGAGGTAATGCCTGCCAGGGCGAAATTCCACAGTTTCCAATAATTAAATTTGGTTTCACCATCCACCCGCGCTTGGCGTTCAAATTCTACCGTGGTGTTGGAAAAACCCGGCCAGCAAAACAGGCCTTTCATAAAGCGGTCTTTTTCGGGCAGTAATTTAATAGCATCCACTACCCGGCGGCTCATCAAGCGATAATCGCCGACGTTTTCCGGAATTTTAAATTCGCTCACCGCATTAAAGAGTTTGTAAAAACCACTGGCGGAATTGCGTTTCATGGCCGTGTCGGTATCGCGGGAGACGCGCTTGGCGTACACCACATCAAAGCCTTCCCGCCATTTGGCCACCATATCGATAATTAACTCCGGCGGATCTTGTAAGTCGGCGTCGATGGGGATCACCGCATCGCCGCTGGCGTAGTCGAGGGCGGCGGTCATGGCGGCTTCTTTGCCGAAATTGCGCGAGAAAAATACCGCTTTTATACGGCTGTCGCGCTGGGTATGAAAGATCACCTGCTGGCGGGTAGTATCTTTTGAGCCGTCATCCACACAGATAATTTCGTACTGCATATCCACCTGAGCCAGGGTGCGCTCCAGGGCTTCAAACAAGCGGTCGATGACCGCAGATTCGTTGTACATGGGGACTAAAATAGACAGCAATTGCTCGGACATTTAAACACTCACCTGTGCAGATGTGGAGGTAACGGGGGATTCCTGCTTGCGGCGGCCCAGGGCGATGGGGCCGGTGCGGCTGGCAAGTAGGATTAAATGCGCAATGATTAGACCTTCAAAAGGTTTGCGGTAGCGGCCTTCATTGACCGCAATCGGCAATAGGGCCTGCACAAAAAACCAGGCCGCTATCATGGCAGGGAATAACCAGACGCCTTTCATGCGGCGGGCAATTAACGCCGTCCAGATAATACCGATTAACAACAAGGGCGGCCAAATCCAGCGGGTGACATAGTTAATGGCCCCCAATAGGCGCTCGGTATTGGAATCCGGCCAGGATTCGCTCTGCATGAGGAAAATAATATTTTCCTTCAGTATCCATGAGTACTTATCCCAACTGAGGGCCTCTCGCTCGAATAAGGCATCCCAGTCCCGCTTACCTTCGTCCAGGTCAACAAATGCGGTAACCGGGCCTTCACGCTGAGTCATCCAATCGCTAAAGGGTGCAAAGGGTTTGCTGCCGGTGGCGGGGGAGCCAAAGCCATAACCCCATACCGCGCCTTCGCGGTCGTAGGTCATTTCAATCCATTTTTTACCGGAGCGGGCATAAATTTGGTTCATATAGGCCATGCCATGAGGGGCAAAGACGTGGACAATTTTATAGGCCCGGTAGGTTAATGGCCCGAGGATCAAACCCAGAATCAGCAGGGAGACTATGGCCTTGCGCATCTTTTGGCCCTGCTCTAACCACACCCAAGAAGCTGCAACGGCGGCCATGGGAATCGCCACACCGCGGGTGAGGCCTGCGATACTCCAAAAAATGATCATCCAGGCAAATGAAGCCACATCCTGCTTGCGGCGCGCCCGCCAGGTGGCGTAGAGGGACGCACCTAGCAATGGAATCAGGAGGGTTTCCTGCATGAAGTAGCCATAGATGCTAATCCAGGAGGGAATTATGGAAATCAGCGCCCAGCCGATAAGCGCCTGTAATTTGGAGGGTAATAACTCGCGCAGGAATTTGTACCACAGCCAGGGGCCGCTAATGGCGAGAATAGAGGTGTAAAAGGCCACCAGACCGGGGGTTTTTAGCGTGAGTTTGCCAAGCATACCAATGTACAGCTGGTACATGATGGGGTCGGTCATGGACATGGGATCAAAGCGCAGGGTATCGATGCCCTGCTCCCAATGGCGGGCCGGGTCACTCCAAATCTCGTGGATCGGGTTGTACTGAATGATGTATTCGATGCGCAAAAGGGCCGCCAGAAACACCACCAGGTAGCAGCCGAGATAGGCATAAAAACGCCACAACCCAAAGTCTCTGGCGGCTTGCCAAAAACTTGCGCAGGCGGTTTTAGCCGCATCCGATATAGATGTCACACGTATCTCCCCAAGCTCGAACAAAAGGCCGCATGATACATGAAGCGGCCTAAACCTAATGGCTAACTGCCGCACAGCTTGCGGCAGGCTGCTGGCAATTATAGAAGCTAATCCCGCCCACACCGGCAGCCTTTGATTGGCCTTTGTGTGCAGCGCGCCGGTGGACTGTACCAGCAGCCTAAACTCAGGTACTTTGCCGGTTATTTATTTTAAGTGAGCCCCTGCTATGCGCGCACCCAAACACCCTCTGTTACACAACCTGCGAGAAACCTTTTGGCAAAGCCTGCCTAAGCAGGCCTTAAACGAATCCCTCAAACGCCGCACGCTACTTAAAGGCGGCCTGGCAAGTCTGGCCCTGGCCGGTTGTGCCAGCAACACCAGCGCTAAACGCAAACCGCAAATTGCCATACTAGGAGCGGGTTTAGCGGGGTTAATGGCCGGTTACACGTTAAAAAAACGCGGCATCAGCGCACATCTATACGATGCAGCCGAGCGCACCGGGGGCCGTGTATTCAGCCAAGAGAATTTAGTGGCCGATGGCCTGGTAACTGAGCTGGGCGGGGAGTTTATCGACAGCAACCACAAAACCCTGCTGGCGCTGGCGAAAGAATTCAAACTGGGGCTACTGGATACCGCCACCGACACCAAGGTGGACAAGTACGATTTTTATATCGATAACAACCACTACACGGTAGAGGATTTACTCAAAGCGCTGCAGCCCCACAGCAAAGCCATCTTGGCAGATATTGATGAGCTGCCCGATGAAATTACCTATAAAAATATCGGCAGCGCCCGCAAATTCGACCAAATCAGCATTATTGAATACCTCACCCAGAAGGGTATTTCCGGCTGGTTATTAGCCTTGTTTGATAGCGCCTTCACCACCGAATATGGGCTGGACGCCGCAGAACAGTCGGCGATTAATTTTTTGTTTTTATTCGACCCCAGCTTAAAAGCCAAAGAATTTGAAATGTTTGGCGAGAGCGATGAGCGCTACAAAATTGCCGGTGGCAACCAACAATTGGTGGATAAACTGGCCGAGCAACTACCCAATATTCACCTAAGTTACCAGGTGGAAGCCATCAGCACCGCAGGCCCTGGTTATAGGGTGTTATTCCGCAACGGCGAGGATGTGTATTTTGATTACGTCATTTGCACCCTGCCCTTCACTAAGTTGCGGGAAGTAAAACTCAACCTGGAGGGCATCAGCCCCACCAAGCGCTTGGCCATTAACGCCCTCGGTTATGGCACCAATGCCAAGTTCTTTTTGGGCTTTAGCAAACGCTTGTGGCGGGAGCTGGGCTTTAGCGGCCAAGTGTTTTCCGACACCAGCGTGCAGCTGGCATGGGACAATAGCCAGTTGCAATCCGGCCAGGCGGGCGGCCTGACAGTTTTTACCGG